>CAMWWS010000057.1 GCA_947178085.1 uncultured Lachnospiraceae bacterium
GTTATAAATAGCCATCAGTTCGCCTTCGTTTTCTTCGTCTGATTCAAAGATGTTGTAGCCGACAGCACCGACACAATTCCCTTCCTTATCATAGATGGCAATACGCGACCATACACCGCTGTACAGATAAGTTTCATTCTGGGAATCTAATTCTCCGGTATACCATCCATCGGGGAGAACAACTTGAATATTGAACGGTGTTATTTCGAAGATGACCTTATTAAAATCAGTTTTTTCTGCATCGCTTTCAGGAAAACCAATCTGGTGACAAACATATCCATCAGTCAAATCAGAAGAAACCTGCTGAGTAGGTGCGGCCTGCGTACAGGCGCTGAGCATTAGCAATATTATACCTAAAGATACCGACAAATTCATGAGCACGTTCGATTTTTTCATAAGTATAGACCTCCTGATTTCTTCCATTTTCTCATCTTAGTATCTATAAGGTTTCTTAGATATTTTATCATAATCAATGTGTTTTTTCTACTGTATCGAAGATATAAAAACATCTTGCATTACTCGACATTCTATGATATCATATACGAAATAAAACAAATCTTGATTCTTATACGTGATAACTGTGATTTAGGATTCTATCATACCATTCGCAGTTACATGATTCCGGCAGTTCTGCCAGAGATTCAATTTGTTTGGCAGGACTGCTTTTAAAGATTGGTACAGATGTGTACTGAAAATAATATAGTGTATAACATATAAAATACGATAATTATATATAGCTATGTTGTTTTAAGCTTTCCTGCTGAGATTTACACATTGGTTTTAACAGTATTAATTCAGTAAAGGAGAAAGTATGAAAGCAAAAAACACATTAGCAAAGAGTAATTTAGCAAAAAACATTGAAACCGCTGACCGTGAAAAAGCAGCGCTTGACGCAGCATGCAAGAAAATTCTTGCAAACAAAAGTATTCTGGCACGGATATTAAAGACCTGTGTGGAAGAATATGAGAATTGCAGCCTTAAGGACATTGAAGAGAAGTATATTGAGGGCATACCCACAGTTGCGCGGGAAGCAGTGCACCAAGATGAGACTGCAGCCGGTGATTCCGTAAAGGGAGACCGGAACGAGGATTCTTCCATGACCGAGGGCACAGTGACCTATGATATCAAATTTAATGTAATTAACCCGTTAAGAATCCTTCGTCCTAAAACAAAGGATTCTGCTCTGATGATGATAAATATAGAAGGACAGACGAAATTCTATCCGGGATACCCGCTTATTATGCGTGGCATATATTACGGCAGCAGAATGATTTCCTCACAGTATGGCACGGTATTTAGAGACAGCCACTACGAAAAGCTTGAGAAGGTATACACGATATGGATATGTACCAATCCGCCCAAATACAGAAAGAACAGTATAAACCTGTATTCATATAGTGAGAAGCAGCTGCTTGGGAAAGTAGTTGAGAAGAAGAAAAACTATGACCTGATTACAGTAGTCATGATCTGTCTTGGAGATGAAGATGACGAAAACTGCAAGGGAGTGATAAAGCTGCTGTCGGTATTATTATCTAAGAATAAGAGTGTAGATGAAAAAAAGAAGATACTGGAAGAAGAATTTGGCATAGCGATGACAAAGACAATAGAAAGGGAGGCAGATGAAATGTTTGATTATGGCGATTATGTTGAAGAGATGGGTAGACGTGAAGGTAGACAGGAAGGTGAAACTATGCTTGCGACTTTATTAGAAATGCTCTTTGCCGACGGCAGAACAGAAGATGTTAAGATAGCGGTCAGAGACAAAGAGGAGAGAAATAAACTCTATAAGGAATATGGATTAGTACCATCAGTGATATAAGAAAATCGACAGGATGATTCCGAAGCATTTGTATTAAGAACATATAGATGCTATAATATCCCCAAAGGAGGTGTATGCCATGTTGTGTCATATGTTTATTGATTTGAGTGTATTACTCTGTACAAGGTCTGATGTCAGGACGAAACTTGTACAGAGATAATTAAAATATTCGTCCGCATTGGATTTTGTACTTATAGTAATTGTAAATATAATACATAAAACTATAAGGAGAATAATTCAATGGATAATAAATTTAAAAAATATATTGTATTCTGGCTTAGTCAGTCTGTATCGCAGTTAGGGAGCGCAATGACAAGTTTCGCTTTGATTCTGTGGGTATATACGGTGAATCATTCGGCGTTTACGGTTTCTATGATGTCATTCTGCAGTTATGTTCCGTACATTATAGTAAGCCTGTTTGCAGGAACCTTTGTTGACAGGCATAACAAGAAGAAGATAATGCTGGTATCTGATACTATTGCTGCAGTATGTACCTGCTTTATTTTCTCTATGTGGATTTTCGGAAGTCTGCAGATATGGCATATTTATATAGTGAACAGCGTTATCGGTTTCATGAATGCCTTCCAGTCGCCGGCATCAAGCGTGGCCATAGGTAAAATGGTGCCAAAGGAGAAACTTGCAAATGTAAGCGGAATGAATTCGTTTTCTGGTAATCTGGTATCCGTACTGACACCGGTGATAGCTTCGTTCCTATTTGCAATCAGCGGACTGAAAGCTATACTGATGATCGATTTAGGAAGCTTCCTCGTTGCTTTTTTAGTATTGCTTTTACTGATTCAAATTCCGGAAGATGAAGTGAAGGATGAAAAGAAGAGTTCTGCATTCGAAGGCTGTAAAGAAGGGTACCAGTTCCTAATCCGCAATAAGGCTATATTTGTAATTGTTTTAACAATGGCATTAATAAACTTTCTATCAAGACTGACCTATGAGAACATATTATCTCCGATGATACTTGCAAGAAGCGGAGACGACAGTCTTACGCTTGGGACAGTGAGCGCAGTCATGGGTATTGGCGGCATCATAGGCGGAGTAATTGTTTCGGCAGGAAAGATGTCAAAAGACAATATAAAAACGATATATTTGTCTGCAGCATTTTCTTTTCTGCTTGGCGATTTACTGATGGGAGCGGGCAGAAATGTTGTGATATGGTCGTTTGCCGGATTGGCGGCAAGCCTGCCGATTCCGTTCATAAATGCGGCGCAGAATGTAATTCTGTACAGAATGGTACCGGAAAATATGCAGGGCAGAATATTTGCGGTCAGAAACGCTATACAGTACAGTACGATTCCTGTGGGTATTATTTTAGGAGGTTTTTTGGCTGATTACGTATTTGAACCTTTTATGCAAAGAGCAAATACGGTTGCGTCAGCACTGCACATGATTGTTGGAGAAGGCATGGGAAGCGGTATGGCGGTGATGTTTTTATGTACCGGAATATTGGGAAGTATGTCCAGTATTATATGCTATTTAAAACTGCGAAAATATAGAAGTGAAATGACCTGGTAAGAATTACCAATAACAAGTTTGACAATTAGTAAAGAGTAAAAGGCTGAAACTCATTGATTTTACCGGGTTTCAGCCTATATATTATTTAGGCTTTTCGCGATTTTCTAGCCAAAAGGACGGTTGTAAAATAAAGGCATGCAACTCCAACGGCGAGATACAACAGACGCACTGTGAAGAAGCTGGTATTTAGCATAAAATCCGGCTCGCCGTCTGCACCGATAGGAAGTGTCAGCGTATAGGAGGAGAAGTAGCCTGCGCCAAACAGGTCAAATACCGTTTGATTACCGCAGTATCCGGAAATAAAGGCAATCAGCATCAGTACGTAAATCATACTTTGATGGAGGCTTGCAAGCAGCTGTCCAAGTCCGGTAAGGAAGAGAAAGCAGGGCAGCGCAATCAAAAGTGACGGCAGAATAAACACTGCAAAATCCGTATATCGGAAAAACGCGCTATAGAAGAGTGCTCCCAGGACGGTTATCAGCAGGAAAATCAGTATGAAGCATACACTGACCGCCGCAGTCCGCAGCAGCATCTGGCGCGCGGCTGTCACAGGCGTTACAAGGGTCAGAACCTCAAGCTGCTTTTGCTTTTTGCTGTAATAGTTGGAGAGCAGCAGCAGGATTGTTACCATTGCAAGAGGCAGGGTTTTCCCGAGATAAGTACAGTAGCTCCAACCGGAAAAAGGCGCGGTGTATGCAATGCCTCGGATAATGTCCGTTGATAGGATAAACCAGGCAAACAGGCCGTTTACAAGCAACATTGTAAGAAATACCTTATTCAAAAGCATTCGTTTTAATTCATAATAAAAAATCTTACTCAAGATACAAATCCTCCTCCGTCAATCCGCAGTAGCGTAGAAAATCCTGATAACTGAAATAATTTTGGTTAAACAGATCGCGATCGGCATAAATCTGCCGCAGAATCTCGTCCATTTTTTCTTCGCCGCCGACCAGCTCCTGCGCTTTTAAAATTATTAGCGGCATACGGTTATAGTGGTTAATGCCGCTGTTGGACAGATTTAGTTCGGTCTGATACAGGTCAGGCAGCAATGGAATATACTCGGGATGGCGGTTGTAGAAGCTTTGATTCTGCATTTCTACGGCATCCTTCCACACGTCAACATAATACTGTTGTGCATAGGCATCGCCGTAGGTTTCTTTGACCAAACGGTAGGTGGAATAGACCGTCAGTCCTTCTGAACTCCAGAGTTCATCTTCCGTGCAGACCAGCCCAAGTCCGCCCCACCACTGATGAATCATTTCATGGATGAAGACCTCCGTTGCACTGGCACCCTTATTCGGGTCGCTTAGGGTATCGGGAGAAAGCACTGTCTCAAACCACTGTGATACACCCGGGTGTGCATAGCCGCCCATAACCATGGAACTTCTCTGCTGTAGCAAAAGGCGATTGTCTTTCGCCCACGGGAGCTTGCCGTAGTGTTCGCCGCAGTAGGTAAAGACATCAACGATTGCCTGTCGGACATTGCTTTCTTCGACAATACTTTGATACGCCTTGCCGTAAACAAAGTCAATGTCTAAATCTTCGACGGAAATCGTGTCAATCACATAATCGCCGGCCGTAAAGTCCATAACATAGGGGTGACATACAGCTTGCCATGTCTTAGTACCGTTCCCGTTATCAACAAAATTACTCATCGTGGCATAGCTTAAGAGCGGTGTCAGATGCGCGGGAATTGTGATTTCCACCTCCGCGTTTTTTTGAGGGATATAGTAATTGTTCAGTAAAGGAAAGAGCGACGCTGCTGAGAGCGATATATAATTGGGGTCAATGCAGTCTTCCGCGCGGTACAATGACGAAGAACGCGCAAGCGTTGGAAACCCCTCGTATTCTATTACCAGTGTCTTATTATATTCCCGGGGAAGCTCAAAATAGGTGGTACGCAAACCGTTTATGTCCTCCTTTACTGTCCGAAACGTAACTTCCGAATCACCATAGGTCATTTTAGTGATTTTGTAGCCGGGGCTTATTTTCAGCGAAGCTTCGCCATTATAGGGGCTTTGAATATCATATTCAGCCCTTCCGTAGAGCTGCCCGAACGTAGGGTCAGTCCGGATGCTGTAGCGAATCGCTTTGATTAAGAATATGGATGCTTCATCGTCATCATCCCCGGTATCCGTAATAAAAACATACTCATTCGGACCATGGTCAATAAAAGGTTGGAAACGCCATAAAGATATTCCGGCGATGACAAAAAGGAGGGCAGGCAGCAGTATATAAATCCGTTTCAGACCGCGTACGAACGAAAAGACAAGCCCACGCTGATATCTGCGGACGCACAGGGTCGAAAACAGCCAGAATCCTACAGCAAGGCAAATCCAGATTAACCTCGTGTAAAATACGATGCGTAATGGCCAGATAGAGGAAAATCCGTCGGAGTAGGAGATGATACGGGGGCTCAGCCAACGCGTAAAATAATCGTAGAAGATCATGCCGACGATATTAACACAGACCAATCCGACATAGAACATTACGGAAAGCTCGACACGGCGTGTAATTCGGTAAAGGGAGTCCGCGAACAAAATCGAAATCCACCATGTGGGCAGCATCAGTATAAGGAAATTTGCACAATAAAAGTCTACTGCGAACAGATATGATATTTTTAGCGCAGTATAGGGCAGATAGACCAGTGCAGTAACAGCAGTCACAAGTATAGCTATAGTCAATAACGCCAAGGTTCTTGCAGTCGACAGACTGACGGGCGAGGCAACCGCATCTGTTAACACGTTAACGCCGTTGCGGTGCAGCCGGTCAGCCTCAATAATCGTAAGTATGGCCCAGAGTACAGCTCCGGTCATGGTTCCCGCCAATACCGGATTAGCGATATAACGTCCTGACATAGTTCGGTAATCGCTGAAAAAGGGCAGGAGATACCCCATAAGCGGAGCAAACAGACATAAAACCGTGATGCACCATACTATCTTGGATAACAGAAGCCGTCGAAGCTCCACTCGGTATAAGGAAAACAGTTTTACAGAAGGTAATTTGGAGGAAAACAAATACATGGTTTCAGACATCTCCTTTCTTGGAAATATCTTTGTGAATGCAATAAAGATAAGCATCCTCAAGCGACGGCTCGACAGGCTGAGCATAAGCGGGAAGCTGCTCTGCTACGACTCGACAGCGGATACCCTCCGCAGTATGTATCTTGGAGACAATCTGACAGCCCTCGGGAGCAGAAGCGTTTGGCTGCGAGATATACACGCCGGTATGCTTTTCGGATTGTTCTATCAGCTTGGAGGGAAGCCCGTCAAAGAGAACCTTTCCGCTGTGGATAACAAGGACGCGGTTGCAGACTGCCTGTACATCCTCAACAATATGCGTGGAAAGCAGGATAATTTTATCCTGCGCCATCTCGGAGAAAATATTGCGGAATTTAACTCGTTCCTCAGGGTCAAGCCCGACCGTGGGCTCATCCAGAATAATGAGCTGCGGGTCACCAAGCAGCGCCTGTGCGATACCGACACGCTGCCGTTGGCCGCCGGAGAGATTGCGGATTCGCACCCGTTTTTGTTCCGTCATGCTTGTCAGTTCCAGAACCTTGTCAATGGTCGTTTTGTCCTTCACATTTTTGAGCGCAGCCATATAGTCCAGAAACTGCCATACTGTCAGCTCCTCATATAAGCCAAAACTCTGCGGCAGATAGCCTAATTGTGATTTCAAATATTTTTCCTGTGAAAGCAGTGGCTTTTCGTCGAGCAGGATTTCACCCTTGGTAGGCAGAAGTCCCGCAATTAACAACTTCATCAGTGTTGTTTTCCCTGCGCCGTTAGGACCTAGAATTCCAATGAAACTGGGACTCTCAGCGCGGATGGAAACGTCCTGCAGTGCCTTTTTGCCGGACGGATATATCATAGTAATGTGATTTACGTCGATTTTCATAGTGTCTCCTTTGAATGATAGTTTGCTTTAAATTCATTTTGTGGATAAGTCTGTAAAATAAGAATGTGTCAGTTATTACTTTGTTGATAAAGTAAGCATGCCATTATCAACTGATAGCACGATTTTATCATAGATTTATAAAGAAGTGTCTGGAGTTTAGGTGTATTTTATGTGGAGTTTATCTGGAGCTGAATGTTGCTTTGAGACTAAACCTCCTCAAAAACTGCAGAAAAGCACACGCCGTTTTCCGTATTTCGGATAGAATGAGGTATATGGTAGGTCTCCAGAATCATTCGTGTAATATACAGTCCTAATCCGCTTCCGCGCTCGGAAGAACGATCAACGCGGTAAAATGCCTCGAATAGATGTGAAAGATGCTTCTCGTCAATATGAGCAGGCTCATTGCAGACAGAAAGCGTTGCTTTGCTGTCGGTATGGGAAAGCGTTACCGTCACAGTACCGTTTTCCGGTGAGTGCAGGACTGCGTTTCCGATAATATTTCCAAGCGCCTTTTTCATAAGCGCTTCATCGGCGTATATCTGAATATCTGACTTGGTTTCCCTGATAATGGAAATTGCGGAAAGCTCGGCATAGTCCGAATAATCGGTAATAACGGTATCTATAATCTGGGACAGGCAGACAGAACTTGCCGTTTCCCGCGCTTCGAGGTCAAGATGGGAAATGGAAAGTACCTCACGAATCAGGTTGTTTAGGGATTGCAGGATTTCCACACTGCGCGCGAGGTATTTTTCCCTGTTCTTATAGACGCCGATTTGAGCCTGCATACCCTCGAGCTGTCCGATAACTGTTGCAACAGGTGTCTTAAGTTCATGTGATACGCCGGAAAAGAACAGCAGCCTTCTGCGTTCCCGTTCTCGCTCCAAGGCAATCTCATCCTCAAGGAGAGCGTTGCGTCGGGTGATTTCCTCCAGCGCGGTATGCAGTTTATCTGACAGCTCGTTAATACTCTGCGAAAGTGCGCCGATTTCATCATCACGTATGTCCGGACAATACCAGCTAAAGTCAAGATTTGCTATTCTGTCTGCAATTTTGCTGATTCGGATAATTGGAAGAGTTGTATAATGTGAGAAAATAAATGCGCTGATACAGGACAGCAGGAGAATGATCATCATGATGTAGGGAGCACTTTGCTGCATTGCGTGGGTGATTTCCTCAAAATGAACCGGGTTGTAGTGGGTGATGAGAATATAATCATCGGAAGAACCGGCAAAACGAAACGGATATCTTGTGCCCTCAAAAGCGGGAGTGTCTGTCTCCTCGAAGGTAAATGGGCTGACATATTTATCATATTTATCCTGTAAAACAAAGTCCGTGTCCGTTTCTCGCAGAAAAGCTGTAAAAAGCGGTTCGCTGTCTTGCTGTGGGACTTGACGCAAATCATTAACGAGCTGTGTCACTTTTTCGTCGAGTGCGCGCTGCATCTTCTGTTCATTGGCATACGGAAGAAAAATCCACATGCAGCCATATGCGGATAAAAGGACAAATAAGGAGAGGATTAGCAGTAATAAAAAGGTCCGGATTGTCAGCTTATTCATAGGAGTGCTCCGCCTTCCGGTTTATTTTTGAATAGACCATCATCTTTTCGGAGCTTGTAGCCAACACCCCGGATAGTTTCAATGCAGTCTGACATACCTAATTTTTTACGGATATTTTTCATATGGGTATCGACAATACGCGTATCACCGTAAAAGTCATAGCCCCAAAGCTTTTCAATCAATGACTTTCTTGTCACAACAGAGCCCGGTTCCTGCATAAGCTCCTGAAGAATTTCAAATTCGCGAAGTGTAAAAACAACATATGAGTCGCAAATACGAACAGTATGTGCGCGCAGATCCAGAGTGATATCTTCAAAGTGCAGGGTGTCGTGTGAACCTCGTGCAACAGCAGGCATTGTCCGGCGAAGAACCGCCTCTACCTTGTGCAGGAGAAGCGCCATGGAGACAGGTTTTGTTATATAATCATCAATCCGAAGTTCGTAGCCGCGCATCTGATATGCTTCGCTGTCCAAGGCAGTCAGCATGACAACAGGAGTTGTATTACCTTGTGCCCGTATTTTTTCGCAGATGTCAAACCCATCATTTCCCGGCAGCATGATATCCAACAGAATCAGGTCAAAGGAATGACAGGAGAGCAGCGTGAGCGCCGACGCGTCGTCACATGCAGACGCTACTTCATGCTCGGCACTTTCAAGAAAATTTTGCAGTAATTCCTGATAATCATGATTATCTTCTACAACGAGGATTTTTGCCATAGTGTAAATCTCCTTATCTTTGAATTTCATTATAAGTACTAAAAATTCAAAATACAACAGTGTTTTTTTAGATGATTTTTTAGATGATACCGGATTAATACTTGACAAAACTCGCTTAAATCAATATGATTAGAGTACGGAAGTGTGAACAAAAGGCAAAGGTTTCTTTGCCTTTTTGTTAGTTTTTATTAGATGGAGAACATTATGGAAAATTTTTTATATTGGGTTGTGGGACAGGTGGCGAGAGTACACAATTATCTCCTGCAGTTGAACGATGCTTATGAGTACAATTTTTCGGATAAGGAATTACATTTCCTTATCATTGGCGCTATGGGAATGGCGATGATATTTGTGGTACATCCGATTTTTAAATGGCTGGTAAAGCATGGTCATATCATGGTGATTAGCTGGATATATGTGTTTACCCTGATAATTGTTATCACCTTTGCCATAGAGATTGGTCAGCGGGTCACGCACACAGGAGTCATGGAGTTTAAGGATATAGTGTTTGGCGTGTTTGGATTTATCAGTATGTTTTTGCTTTTTTCCGTTGTGAGGGGTATTTACCATCTGGTGCTGCGGCTCATACATTAGATCGGGATTTAGAAGTTTTTTTGCAAATTATGCTTGCAATCGTGCAGTTTAGGTGTTACAATACATAAAGTATTAATGATATTATTTGCTAATTTAGAGTGGACTCGCGAGTCCACTCTTTTATGTGATAGGAAAGGAAGAAACAGAAGATGTCGAAAAGCAAGACATACGAATCTGAAACGGAAGCAATACTTGCCCCAATCGTTCAGAGGTTCGGTGTAGAGATTTATGATGTCGAATATGTTAAAGAAGGAAGCGACTGGTATCTGCGAGCATATATCGACAAACCCGGCGGGGTCAATATCAAGGACTGCGAGGATGTAAGCCGTGCATTATCAGATGAACTGGATAGGGTGGATTTTATAGAAGACGCCTATATTCTTGAAGTCAGCAGTCCGGGGCTTGGCAGGACGCTTAAGAAAGATAAGCATTTAGAAAAAAGCCTTGGAGAAGAAGTAGAGATAAAGACTTATAAGCCCATAGATAAGCAGAAAGAGTTTCGCGGTATTTTGAAATCTTATGATGCAGATAAGATTATCATAACTATAGAAAATGAAGAGAAAATATTTGCCAGAGGAGAAATAGCACTCATCAGGCTGGCTTTGGATTTTTAACAGAATATAAAGGAGGATGGATAAGAAAATGAATAGTGAATTGATGGAAGCATTGGATATGCTGGAAAAGGAGAAGGACATCAGTAAGGAAACTCTT
>CAMWWS010000058.1 GCA_947178085.1 uncultured Lachnospiraceae bacterium
TAGAGCGCCGCCCTGTCACGGCGGAGGTCGTGGGTTCGAACCCCATCCGGGTCGTAAGAAAAATTGTGTTACATTTTTTCTCTTAGGTAATAGACCGACAAATTTGCTCGGCAAATTTGTCACAGTTAATTTGCGAAGCAAATTTACTGTTGGGATCTTAGCTCAGCTGGGAGAGCATCTGCCTTACAAGCAGAGGGTCATAGGTTCGAGCCCTATAGGTCCCACTAGCCGCATATGCGGAATGAATGGTGTCCGTATTCGGCATCACATACTAAGCAGGTATGGTGGAATAGGCAGACACAAGAGACTTAAAATCTCTCGGGGGCGACTCCGTGCCGGTTCAAGTCCGGCTACCTGCATTACTTTATGAATGAATCCACAAATTCAGCCGTATGCTGATGTGGGTTCTTTTTCTTTAATTAAAAATATATAAAAAGGTTAAGTTTCTTGACATATTAGAGAAAATTACATACAATAAACCCAGATACCAAGAAACCAAGAATATTATTTCTTTGTTTTGCATATGATAAGGAGGGCATGGAAATGCCGACAGCAATAATGAGAGGCAGTATACCAATGGAAATGAAAAAGGTGAGAATCTCCGCAAAACGTCAGATAACAATTCCGCAGAAATTTTTTAGCATGCTGGGATTTGATACAGAAGCGGAGTGTATGGTACGTGGTAATGAATTGGTAATCCGTCCTGTGAAAGCAAATACAGGAGGAGAATTTGCGGAACAAATACTGACGGAACTGATTTCGCAGGGATATAGTGGGAACGAGCTGCTTGAACGTTTCAAGAAGGCGCAGAAAGAAGTACGGCCGGCTGTGGAAGCGATGCTTGTGGAGGCAGAACGCGTGGCAGATTCAAAGTCAGGCTATGTAACATATGATGATGTTTTTGATACGGAGGAAGAAGAATGACAGAAGTGCGTTTTCTTCCGCCTGCGGCTAAATTTATTAAGAAATTAAAAGACAAAAAGTTAAAGATGCTGTATCAGGAAGCAGTTGATAAAATCAGGGAGAATCATACGGTTGGTGAAGCCAAGACGGGAGATTTGGCCGGGGTGTATGGGTATGATATTTATTATAATAAGACAAATTATGAACTGGCATATACTGTAGAGTACTTGGAGAATAAGGTTATCGTTGTAATTATGGCAGGAACCAGAGAAAATTTTTATGATCAGCTGAAGCAGTATATGAGAAATGCATAATTAACATATGCTCATTTGCCTAAGGCGGGTGAGCATATGTTATATTACTTAGAAACAAATAAGATGAAAGGAAACGATACATATGGAAGAACGTCTGAAAAGCTATATTGCCGCGATGGAGAGAATGTCCGAATCATGGGAAAAAGAAAGCGGAATGATGATGGATGAACAAGAGAAAAACAGACAGATGGAAGATTTGCTGATACAGATTGGTTTTTTCCAGCATGAGAGGCTGGTGCATCTGATTGTGACGGTAACATTCGCCTTGCTTACCATGCTTGCGATATTGGGAGTGATACTTGAGCCGCAGCCGGCGTTATTCATATTGATTTTATTATTGGTAGTGCTGTTAGTACCTTATATACGCCATTATTATATTCTGGAAAACGGGGTACAGAAGCTGTATAAGTATTATGATGAGTTGATGAAATTATAAAAGCAGGATACGGGAGTCGAACCCGCCTCCTCGGCTTGGGAAGCCGATGTACTACCGATGTACTAATCCTGCATATTTATATCCATAGAAGCGATAAAAGTATTACCACAAGCTCAGGCAGTCAAGCCTGAGCTTATTATATCATTAAACAGAACAAAAGAAAAGGAAAAACTTTTTAAATATTTAATGAATGTACTTGACAAAATCTATCAATATGATATCATGATGATATCAAAAAGAAAAGACTTACGTAATGAGGAAGGGGTAGGTATATTATGGAAGAGAAAATTTTAACGGGAAAGAAAAACGGAATGCTGGTAATGCTTGGTATTATAGCATTATATATACTGGCGATTGCGGGTATTATTACATGTGCGATAGGACTGGAAGCTTCATCGAGTGCGGGACACACTAATCCTTTATTTGTGGTACTATTAGTTATTTGTATAATTGCAGTAGTGTTTGGATGGATACCTCTGTGCGGACTGCATGTGCTAAAGCCGCAGGAAGCATTGGTTCTGACATTATTCGGAAAATATATCGGAACGTTGAAGGAGGATGGGTTCTACTTTGTAAATCCATTCTGTGCCAGTATAAATCCTGCTGCCAAGACAAAGCTGAGTCAGAGCGGCGACGTGAATCCGGGTTCGGGTTCTCTGGGTTCTATACTGACGATACAAGGTTCGGGAGGTACGGTGGATGTTGTTACAAATAATAAAATTTCCTTAAAAGTAATGACGCTTAACAATAACAGACAGAAAATCAATGATTGTCTGGGAAATCCTGTAGAAATAGGAATAGCTGTGACATGGCGTATCGTAGATACGGCGAAGGCAGTATTCAATGTAGATAATTATAAGGAATTTTTATCACTGCAATGCGACAGTGCACTTAGAAATATTGTACGTATATATCCGTATGATGTTGCACCGAATGTTGATACGACAGGTGACGGCGTGGCTGACGAAGGAAGCCTCCGCGGTTCCAGTGAGATTGTTGCCGGAAGGATAAGGGACGAGATTCAGGAGCGCGTAGATGAAGCCGGGATAGAGATAATTGAGGCGAGAATCACTTATCTGGCTTATGCACCGGAAATCGCAGCGGTTATGCTGCAGAGGCAGCAGGCGTCAGCTATAATCGATGCCAGAAAGATGATAGTAGACGGTGCGGTCGGTATGGTCGAGATGGCATTGGAGCGATTGAATGAAAAGAATACAGTAGTATTGGATGAAGAGCGCAAGGCGGCAATGGTATCTAATCTTCTGGTAGTATTATGCGGAAATCATGACGCACAGCCGGTTGTAAATTCCGGAAGTCTTTATTAGTAAGTGTATAGGTTGAGTAGGTATGGAGTTAAGGCGATAACTGCTACTGCCATATGAAAGGAAAATAGATAAGTATGGGTGATTCGGGCAAGAAACAGATACCGTTAAGGCTTTCTTCCAAATTATATGATGCTATCGCCGCATGGGCGGAGGACGATTTCCGTTCTGTGAACGGACAGATTGAATATCTTCTCACAGAATGCGTGCGGCAGCGTAAGAAAAACGGTAAATATGTTTCTGATGAAATTGATGTGCCGCCGGAACTTGATATAAAGTAGAAGTATTAAGCTCCAACGTCGGGGAAGAAAGGAGAAGGAGATATATGAATCATGGAAAGAAGATGATAGCGCCAATAGTAGTTGCGGCTATAATTATTATCATAATTGCTTCTTATATAAGGGTTGCATTATTTCTGGCGTATATAACCGGCATTCCCATGATAGTCAGGATTGTGATAATAGCGGTACCGCTTATTCTGGCGGCTGTGATGTTTGGCGTATTAATTAGCAGAATAAAGGAGATTAAAGGAGGAGAAGAAGATGATCTTAGTCAATACTGATTACATTAGCGGAAAGGAATTGGAGATGCTGGGAATGGTAAAAGGCAGCACGATTCAGTCCAAGAATATCGGAAGAGATATTACGCAGGGATTCAAAACATTGGTGGGCGGAGAGTTAAAGGCGTACACCGAAATGATGAATGATGCAAGGGCGCTTGCCACGAAGCGTATGGCGGAAGAAGCGGCGGCAATGGGAGCGGATGCGGTTGTCAATATACGATATGCATCTTCGGCAGTTATGCAGGGAGCGGCAGAGGTAATGGCATATGGTACTGCCGTAAAATTCAAATAATAAGATGCGAGGGTGAGTAGAGCTATGGACGGGCAAAAAGGCGGATATTTTCAGGCAGCACTTTCAGACTTTATGTTTGATGTAGCGGCGGGCGGCGCAATCAGACATCTGACTGACAGGGGGCACTCCGTAGAGCAGATTATGAAGGAGCTGGATTATCCGGTTGCCCGTTCCAAGGTTGAAAAAGCAGTATACAGGCATCTTGTAGAATCAGGTATATTGATGTCAAAACTGCCGGCGGAAAGTGAAAAAATACGGGTACATCATTTACAGACGGATGCAGAGAAGGATAGAAATAAATTTAAAACATCATTAGTTAAGCATATTGAAAAATATGGGGAGAAAAACTCATATATGGAGTGTCCTTTCGGATTATGGATGAAGGATGATGAAAAGAAGCTGAATCAGGTGATGACAGTACTTAGCTCCAGAGAGAAGGAATACATTCTTGGTATAAAATGGGAGCATAATATAATGTATCACAGATTGAATGACCGAATGCGTGAAATAGCCATGAAACTGGTAACTTATGCAGGAGAGGAGTGGAAGTTTTTCTTTATTTGCAATGAACTAATGTAATTGACTTTTATTAACAGTCATGCTAATATATCTTACGAATGACAAATGTATATAGTACGGAGGAAATATTATGAAAAAAATTACTACACTTTTATTGACAGCGTTACTGGTTGCTGCGCTTGCAGGCTGTGGTATGCCGGGACTTGACGGCAATAGTACTTCGAGGACTCCTGAAGATATTTTTGCAGGGAGAGATTCAACAATTTCCGATGATTCAAAAGATTCAGATGACTCAAAAGATACTGATGATTCGAAAGATACTGATACGTATACTGCTCCGGAAGCGGGATATCCTGATGAATACGGATATGCGGAAGGAACTTATGGCGATAAAATGCATACTGCCTTTTTCGAATATACCGTGAACAGCGCATATCTTTGCGATGAGTATGAAGGTTATGAGCCTTCGGAAGGAAATACGTTTTTAGTGGCGGATGTAACGGTACATAATCCATATACAAACACTGTTCCTATGTACGATACGGATTTTCAGGTACAGTGGGATTCAGATGCTGCTGATGCATTTGGTTATCCTATTACCGCTTATATGGATGAGGGTGCGGATATAAGTGATAGTATGCTTCCGCAGACATACGAAGTGAGAAGATTTGAAGATCGCAACGGTATTCTGGTGTATGAAGTGCCTGAGGGAGAAAAGTATTTCTCTATTTCTTACTTAGAGATTTATGATGATGACTCTGAAGGTAATGTTTTCTTTGTATACTTTAGCGCTGATTACAAATAAAAAAGTTGTAAATACATTCCCATGATTTTCTGTAAAGAAGGTCATGGGATTTTTATTTTTAGGTAGAAAAAGGATATAATTCGTGGTATTATGTATATATTCTAGTTATTAAAGGAGAGATATTGTGGCGAATCGAATAGCATGGGATGACAGGTATAATATTGGAGTAGATATTATCGATAAAGAACATAAAAGGCTCTTTAAAATCCTGAATAAATTACTTTCCTTCGAGGATGGAGAGGAGAAAAACGAATGGGTTTGCCAGGAAGGAATTAAATATTTTAAAGATCACGCAGTTAAACACTTTGCAGATGAAGAAGAGTATATGAGATCGATTAACTATAGTGAATATGATATTCATAAGCGTATTCATGATGATTTCCGTAATAAAACGATTCCGGAACTTGAGAAGGAATTGGTACAATCACATTACTCTACAGAAGCGGTGAATCATTTTCTCGGAGTTAGTATAGGCTGGCTGGTTGGGCATACACTGATGGAGGATCATGCCATAGTCGGAAAGGCCGTAAATAAATGGGCGGATCTTTTGCCTCAGGAAGAGCATGATGTTTTCAGGGATCTGATTGTTGAGCTTGTTCAAAATACGTTTGCGTTGGAATCAAGAGAAATCAGTGCAAGTTACGGCGGAGAGCAGTTTGGAAACGGAGTATATTATCGTTTGGTTCATGGCAACAAGAGTGGCGAAAAATGTGAAACCATTTTAGTTTTTGAGGACAGGCTGCTTGTCAATACAGTTGGTAAGATGATTGGTGAAAAAACCAGTAAACTCAGTGTTCTTACGATTAATGCCACCAGATATACAGCGCGACAGTTTGTAAAACATATCATGAGGCATTTTCCGGCGGTGGACTCTTTTGAGTTAAAATCGGAAAATTTGCTTACATATGAACAGTTTAAAAAGGTATTTGAAAGAGAAAAACCGCAAGTCAGTCTGCTGTTTAGTACTGATGAGGGATATTTTGCATATTGTGCCATTGCGCCGCATTTGAAACAGGGTAAGATTGGAACTTCTATCTATACCGAGAATGCGATGGCCATAATTAATGAGTATCTTGAAGAAACCGGACCGGTGAATAAAGATAAAATACTTGTGGTAGATGATTCAAAGGTGGTCCTGCAGTCAATGAAGGCGTTGCTGGGAGAAGATTATGATGTTACACCTGCTGAGTCAGGATTGGCTGCAATAAGGTGCATCACTTTGAACAGACCTGATTTGATTTTGCTGGATTATGAAATGCCGGTATGTGACGGTAAGCAGGTATTGGAAATGATTCGTGCTGAAGAGTCATGGGCAGATATTCCGGTTATTTTCCTGACCGGCAGGGGAGATGCTGAGAGCGTAAAAAAAGTTATGTCTTTAAAGCCGGCAGGATATCTGTTAAAAGTTATGAAACCTGAGGAGATTAAGAAGGCTGTAGACGGTTTTTTTGAGGCAAGGAAATAGTTGATTGGAAGCATGTATAGTTTGATAGTGAAAAGCTCAGAGGAAAATAATTTCTTCTGAGCTTTATTTGAATGCAGAATCTGCATTCAACCAGCAATAGAATGGCGTACATAGATTCAAATATTTGTTTATTGTTAATGGTCAAATATACATATTATAATTGAAGTACCTTATAGAGTCGGAGGATGTAAAATGCTGGATAATAAAAAAATATCGGAATTCATTACAAATAAAAGAAAACAACTGGGAATGACACAGGCAGAAGTGGCTGAAAAATTGAAAATCTCTTTTCAGGCTGTTTCAAAATGGGAAAACGGTACATTGCCTAATGTGGAAGTTTTAGTTGAGCTTGCTAAAGTTTTGAATACGACGGTTGATGAGATTTTGGCAGGAAGGGATAAGAACTGCGAGACCTTTTCATATAGTAAAGCCGGCGTGGATATTTCTTATACGGACACTATCAAAAAAGAAATGGCTGTATATCTGAAAACGGATAACGAGCGTGTTTTAAATGGCGTAGGTCCTTTTGCATCTTTATACGATATTGGATTTCCGGATATAGAAGATCCTATATTGGTCTTAAAATCCGAAGAGCCGGGTTCCAAACAAAAATTAGCGATGGAATATGGGTACAGCGAATCGATATGTCATGATATGATTAATCATTTGGTAAATGATATCGCAGTAATGGGAGCAAAACCGCTCGCCGTATTGGATACTATTGTGTGCGGAAAAGCAGAAAAAGAAACAATAAAGTCTTTTGTGAAAGGCATGGCTGAAGCATGCCGGGAAAACGAGTGCAATTTGGTTGGCGGAGAAACTTCCATTCAACCGGATGTTGTCAACAGTGGATTATATATACTCACGTCCAGTATTGCAGGCATTGTTTCTAAGAATAATATAATTGACGGCGCCAATATTCACGAAGGTGATATAGTACTGGCAATAGCATCGAATGGTCTTCATACAAACGGTTATACGTTAGTCAGGTTGTTGATGGAAAAAATGCCGCAAATAAAACTGGACAAGATAAACGGAGAAACTTTTATTGAACAAATTATGAAACCACACACGCCGTACTACAAGGCGATTAAATCTCTGTTTTCCGATAGCAGCGTTCACGGTATGGCACATATCACAGGCGGCGGTATAGAAGGAAATTTAAGCAGGATTATTCCGGATGGGTTATGTGCTGAAATTAATTTGGAACAGGTAAAAACATTGCCTATATTTTCTTATATCAAGTCAGTTGGAAATATTGATGAAGCTGAAATGCTTTCTACATTTAACTGTGGCGTCGGCATGATTGTAGTTGTAGAAAGACCGCATGCAAAGCGGGTAGAAGAACTTATCAGAAATCATTATGACTGCTATGAAATCGGAAAAATTGCAGCAGGGAGTAAAAAAGTAAACTTTAGAAAGCATATAAACTGGTGAAAAAAATCCCTGCTCAAATTTAGAAGATGTCATGCTGCAATATAAAATTTCATATTCGTTTCCGTATTCAACTGTTTCGTTTAAATTTTCGACAAACTTTTTATTGTATTTAATACGTATTTCATTTAAACTAAGTATAGGGCTTTACCTTAATTTATATACGGTTATAAACCGATATAATTATAGTATATCGGAAGCTATTTGCGTATAAAAAATTTATTTGTTAAATGAAAAGAAAGATTAGGCTGCCAACCGGTAAGGCAGCAGCATTTATTTTACAGGAAAAGGAGAATCAGATGGGCTGGATAAGGAACGTAAGAAAGCTTGTTGTCCTGGTCGCTATTTTGACGATGACCTGCACATTAGCAGGGTGTGGGACGACGGCAGCAATTGAATGGGACGACGATATTGATTCGGAAGAAGAGAAAGGTGATAAAGAGGAATCTGACGATGCCGGAATATCTGACAATGCCGGAATATCTGACGATGCCGAAATATCTGACAACGCTGGGACATCCGACGATGAGGAGAAAAGTGGCAGTGCCGAAACAGACAGTGATATAAATATACCTACGTTGACGGTGAGCGGAGGGACCAGAGAAAAGATTTCCGACGAAGAAGCTGCATCACTGCAATACATGGAGAAAGTCATGCTTGAAAATTATTACGGCGATAAGACGGAGTACGAAATGTATGCACCGATTGGAAGTTATAAGTTAAATGGAACTCTCAGCTACTTCGAACACGGACTTATGTTCTCGGCAGCGGTATATAACTACGAAACGGATGACGCTTATGAGGATGGTCTGCGGAGGTATTTAAGCATACTGAAAAAAGATTATCAGACCAGTGAGATTATGCGAAACGATGATGACAGATATGTATTTTTATCCTCGCAGGGAGAAGATTATAACGGATTGGCGTACGATATAAAGGGTGTGTTATATCAAGACGTGAGGGAAAACGGCATCGCTATAGAATGGGATCTGGAAGTTATGGAGGATGGTGTTGATTCTGAAACGTATCTGATCATTGATGAAATTTCAAAATGTTACGGAATATATCTAGACGATCTGGAGATAAACGGGGAGTGGGAGAAAGCAGAAGCCGAAAGGCTGATGGAAATGCAGGATGTGTATGAGCCTGAAGAAGGCAAATCTGAACTTACCAAAGCAGACGGCTATCAATATATGGGTATTACTGCTATCTCTGTCGACGACATCGAATGTCCGATAATGCTGCCGATGGGAAGAAACAGCAGTGTGCTAGAAGAAAGCGCAATGACAACGATGCATGGCGTTTATGTATACATATGGGGGTATTCATCAACTCATCCTTTGAATTATCAGGCAGATGCAGAGGCTGCTGCCGACAGAAACTATCGTTATGTCAGTGACCCTGACAAGGATTATCAGAATGCCAGAAGAAGTGAAGTCATGGCAATGTCCGGTTTCAATCAAGCGGTTTATTATGTGATTGAGTATGACGAACCGGATTATAATGGTGAGGAATATCATAGTCGGGTGGATGTATACTGTTATATTAAACTGAGTGATAAAAGTAATCTCAGATGCGAGCTCATACTTAGAAGCGAAGACTATGATGACTCTACGAATATTTTGCTGAAGGAGCTGGAAACGGCTTACGGAATAGATTTATCGAGGTATTATTATGAAAAAGAAGATTAGAAGAAAAGAATTGTTGCTGCTCGTTGGAATGCTGGCTGTCGGGATGCTGACAGGATGCGGAGAAACTTCAAGTGTGACTGCGCCCGAAAAGGAGGAAGCAGATGCAGCGGTAGCGGAAGTAACAACAGAGGAGAATGACAGAACAGTAGAGGAGAATGACAGCAGTCCGGAAAATCAGGATAGTACTGATCAGAATGATTTTTTGAAGGAAGAAGCCGAAGAAGCAGAGACTGACAAGTTGATTACAATGGCTGATCTGTTATATGAAAGCGGAATCATTGATACGACGCAGCTGCCTGATACAGTGTTGTGGTTCAATGCAACTTACGCGGCGCTGACTTACAGCAACGGGTGGGACTGGCATCTGATTAGCGGACTGGAGCCTACAGAGGATAATATCAGTATACAAAAAAAATTATTGCGGTCCAGTTGGAGTGTAAAGGATCGGGAATCGGCACTGGAAACGGTGGAGAGTCTTATCACGAACGGACATCGGGGTAAATGTCAGGAATGTCTGGATGAACTGGAAACATTAGGGCTTCTGGAATTGGATGAGGAGAAATTTATAGAAGAACTCATGGATGCGGATCTGGAAAGTAATCCGGCACGGTATGTCATTGCTTATTATATGTATGTGGACGGAATAGAACCGGAATATATTGCCGCTTTTGATTTGTGCAGAGTGAATCAGTTATACGCCGACTATTACTTATGCGGATATATGGATTACGAGGAAGCTATGGATGCATCACTTGAGAATTCATTGACTTTACAGAAAATGTACGATTCGTGGGAAGAAATGATGGATGCTTATCTGTTAGGCTTTCAGTTTTGGAAGGGTGATCTTGTCGTCACAGAAGATTCGCCTACATTGGAGCGTTACCACTATTATGAGATGCTCTGCGATTTGGAAGATAATCCATATACCCTTGACTGGAATATGGAATTGAAAAAAGAATGGTAATAGAGAATAATAAAGTCGAAATCCTTGATTTTTCAAAGAATTTCGACTTTATTAAGTAACGTGCGTTAGAGGATTCGAACCCCCGACCTTTTGGTCCGTAGCCAAACGCTCTA
>CAMWWS010000059.1 GCA_947178085.1 uncultured Lachnospiraceae bacterium
ACGGATATGATTTTGATGCGCTATGGGACGATGAGAAAGCTTCTATGCGCCAAAAAAAGATTATGGATCTTTTTTCAGAAGATAATGCGGATGCGGAATTGTATTCATTTGAGGTAAAACAGAAGGCAGGTTTTGGAAAAGATGGAGAGAAGAATTTTGAAGGTACTGTCACTGACCTTGAAATGAAAATGTATCTTTGTATGATGGATTTCAGGCAGAGGAAGAACAAGAAAGGTGAAAGCTATGGCTGGCCTATTGCGGTATATTCCACTCCTGAGCATATCTGGGGATACGACTATGTAACGTCTGCATATTCGGAAAGCGCAGAAGAATCATGGAATCGGATATTGAATAATATAGATGGGCTATTTCCTGCTGCTACGGAAGCGCAGATCAGAAGATTGATTGGTATTTCACACAGTGGTGTCATAACAAGAAAAAAATCGAATCGTACTGTAGCAAAGGACTGGATTATTCCCGCTAATCCGAAATATTATGATGTTGTTGGTGCATTTGAAGCTTCGGATATTGTGACCTGGAAGCAGAGCAGTGATATCCATGTAGGCGATATTATTTATATGTATGTGGCTGCGCCGTTTTCATCTATCCTGTATAAATGCAAAGCTATAGAAGTGGATATTCCTTATAATTTTTCGGATGAAAACCTGACTTTGAAACAGGTGATGAAACTGAGACTTCTAAAGAGGTATGAGTCAGGAGTATGGTCGTTTGAGCGGATCAAGCAGTTTGGCGTATATGCGGTCCGTGGCCCAAGGAATATGCCGGCTGAACTCAAAAGAGAGATGGAATAGCGCTGAAATAAAGAAAGCCTGATTTTAAAACCACGAAAATACGATAGGTTTAAAATCAGGCTGCATTATTCATTCACTCACCACGTCACCGTAGTCTGAAACAGAGCCTTTTCGGGCAGAAGGTATGCCTTATCTCCGGTGTACTCAAATCCGGTCATGAATTCCATAACATATATGTGTACCGTATCAGTATTTCTGCCATAGAGAGAATAAACTTCCGCAATCATTCCCTGATGTTCAAGTATATTGCCATCTGCATCCGTAATGATAACGGTATAGTCATAAGCCTCTTTCCCTTCGGGCGGAATAACCTCAGCTTGTATTTCGTAGCGCGTTTTGGTTACCTTAGATATGCCTAGACCGTCCTCATTGGTCTCCATGATTTCCTTTACCTGTGTTCCGCTCCGGTCTACCGTAATGGGAATTGTAAAGTTCCATTCGCCATTATAGCGCTTATGCGTGCTCACTGTGGTTTTGGTTTCGCCTGTTATCGGGTCGGTTATTTCACCTTCTTCCGGTGCATTCAAAAGCCCCCATATCCGGCTGATATTAATAGAATATATGAATTCAGACGGAAGAACGTCAAGTCCTGCGGTTCTGCGTATCCAGTCCAGATCGGCTCTTATTATACCCAGAAATGTATGCGAATCAACATAATCTCCCTCAATCATATATGGTTCAGAGAAGGTAGTATCTTTTGCAAAATCAAAGTGATGGCTGCATATTAAGTAGAGGAAATTAAAAGATAAACTATAATCCTCTATATTTTTCAACATATTAAGATCTTCGGGAAATTCTTCTTTATTGTATATTTCCAACGAAATATACAACGACATATCCGTACAGACAACTTCCGAAAGCGTAATTGTAATATCACCCGAAGTCTGTGAGTATGCATTTATATCTGAATCAGAGTTCGTTTTATTATCAGAGTTATTGTCAGACTCGATGTCTGGTTGAGAATCATTATTATTTTCCGAGTCATTATCAGGAGCGGTAATTGTAGAGGCATAGTCGCTGTAATTACCTGAATATCCGACGTTGCTTTCAACTGTCCTGAAAATTCTCCCAATAAATGGAATCTTACCGGCAAGCGCAGGATTGCTGAAACCCAGAAAGCCGAGTAACATAATGATGGCTGCTGCAACTCCCGGATAAAGGATTTTACGAAACTTTTTCTTTTTATTAATCTGTATTTTGCCGCTTCTTATCTGTCCATAGACATTATCTATTTTATCCTGAACTTCTGAAGAAATTTCAGGTGTAAAATGCAGAATTTCATATAATTCCGAATCAATATGTGACTTGTTCATAGTTATTCTCCCTCCTTTTAGCATATACTATATAGCGGTATCTTGAAGTTTATCTTTTAATTTGATTCTCTCCCGATGCATACGGCTGCGGATTGTACTTTCCTTAATGTGCAGAATGTCGGAGATTTCTCTTGTGGTAAGCTCTTCACCGTAATAAAGCTGAAAACATAGTCTGTTTTCTTTTGAAACACATTCAAGCAGTTCATGAAATTTGTGAAGTGGTGTGTCCAAATCTTGCGATGCATCCTGATGGGTTTCTGGAATTTCTTCCAGAGATATATATTTTTTATTATTGCGGTAAATATGATTGCAATTATTGATTAAAATGCGGATTAGCCATGTTTTGAAATATTGGGGCTCTCTGAGCTCTGAAAGATGCTCATAAGCATCCAGAATTGTATCCTGAATGGCGTCGGCTATATCGGCATTCTGTGTAAAATAGCCATGTGCGATACGCAGCATTGTGTTCTGATGGATATCTATCAATTCTAAAAATGCTTCACTATCGCCATTTATCGCTTTTTTGACAAGCATTAACATATATCGGCCTCCTTTGTATTGCATATACGATATCGTATCGTTCTTATATTTATTAGAGAGTGAAAAAATAATTTTTGTTGCATCATAATTTACTTAAAAGAATTTTTTCCATCAGTTGACTAAAAAAGAACAAATAGATATAATTATTCATATGGAGACGTATCGAAGAGGTCATAACGGGGCTGACTCGAAATCAGTTTGCCTTTCGGGGCACGCGGGTTCGAATCCCGCCGTCTCCGTTTTTTTCTTGCTATATGAAATAATATATTCTTGAAGGAGGAAGAAGAATGAAGAGAATCGGAATGTTGACCAGTGGTGGGGATTGTCAGGCATTGAATGCTGCAATGCGCGGTGTTGTCAAATGCTTGTCCTGCAGCAAAGAAGACGTAGAAATCTATGGATTTCTGGAAGGATACAAAGGATTGATTTATGGGGATTTCCGTATGCTTACAGGCGTTGATTTTTCGGGTATTTTGACGAAGGGCGGAACCATTCTCGGAAGCTCCAGAACTCCATTCAAGCTTATGCGTGAGCCGGATGAGAACGGACTTGATAAAGTTGAAGCAATGAAACAGAACTATTATAAACTTAAGCTGGACTGCCTTGTTATCTTAGGAGGAAACGGAACGCATAAAACAGCTAATCTCTTAAGAGAAGAGGGACTTAACGTAGTTACGCTTCCTAAGACTATAGATAATGATTTGTGGGGAACTGATATGACATTCGGTTTCCAGAGTGCCGTTGATATAGCAACAGACTGCATCGACTGTATACACACGACGGCTGCTTCACACGGACGTATCTTTATAGTAGAAGTTATGGGACATAAAGTAGGCTGGTTGACATTAAATGCCGGAATGGCAGGAGGAGCGGATATTATTCTGATTCCTGAGATTCCTTATGACATTGATAAAATAGTTGATGCTATTAATGCGCGTGCTGCGCGAGGTTCTAAATTTACTATTATGGCAGTGGCTGAGGGCGCGATTTCCAAAGAGGACGCCAAGTTGTCCAAAAAGGATTATAAAGAGAAAATGAAGAATTATCAGTACCCTTCCGTATCTTATGAAATTGCAGACAAGATTCAGAAGAAAACCGGGCTGGATGTGCGTGTGACGGTTCCGGGACATACACAGAGAGGCGGAAGTCCCTGCCCTTATGACCGTGTATTTGCAACGCGTCTGGGCGCGGAAGCCGGAAAGCTTATTCTGAACGGAGAGTATGGCTTTATGGTGGGGTATAAGAACAGAGAAGTAGTTAAAGTTCCGCTTGAAGAGGTTGCAGGAAAACTTAAGATGGTTTCACCTGATGCAACGATTGTGCAGGAAGCGAAAATGACAGGCATCAGTTTTGGGGACTAATGTTTTCATTTGAAAAATATGACGAACTAACGGCATGGAGGTTTGTTGCAAATGTCATATACAGCACTTTACCGTAAGTTCCGTCCTGATTGTTTCGAGGATGTCAAAGGGCAGGAGCATATTGTAACAACTTTGAAAAATCAGATTAAGGCAGAGCGTATCGGGCATGCTTATCTTTTCTGTGGAACCAGAGGGACAGGAAAGACTTCTGTTGCGAAAATTTTTGCTAAAGCGGTGAATTGCGAGCAGCCGGTGGACGGAAGCCCATGTGGTGAGTGTGCGGCATGTAGGGCGATTGCAGCGGGCGCCAGTATGAATGTTATAGAGATTGATGCTGCTTCTAACAATGGCGTGGATAATATCAGGGAAATCGTTGACGAAGTATCCTATTCTCCGGCGGAAGGAAAGTATAAGGTTTATATTATTGATGAAGTTCATATGCTTTCCATAGGCGCTTTCAATGCACTCTTAAAAACATTGGAGGAACCGCCTTCATATGTCATTTTTATTTTGGCAACGACAGAGGTCCATAAGATTCCGATTACTATTCTATCACGCTGCCAGCGTTACGATTTTAAAAGAATAACAATAGACACAATTACAAATAGACTGCATGAACTTATGGAAGTGGAGCAGATAGAGGTAGAGGATAAAGCGCTCCGCTATATTTCCAAGACGGCAGACGGTTCTTTCCGCGATGCGCTGAGTCTGTTAGACCAGTGCATTGCATTTCATTTTGGAAAAAATCTTACTTATGATAAGGTATTGGATGTGTTGGGTGCAGTAGACACCGAAGTGTTTAGCAGATTGCTCCGGCATGTTATTGAGAAAGATGTACCTGGCTGCATTGCCCTGCTTGAAGAAATCGTAATGCAGGGAAGAGAACTGACTCAGTTTGTTACTGATTTTACATGGTATCTGCGTAATATTCTGCTTGTAAACACTTCCGACGCGTCGGCGATAGAGGATATTATAGATGTATCTTCGGATAATCTTGCGAGGTTAAAAGCTGAGGCGCAGGAAATTGATTCCGATACGATAATGAGATACATTCGCATTTTTTCAGAGCTTTCGGGACAAATAAAATATGCTGCGCAGAAGCGTATCATGATTGAAATTGCATTGATTAAGCTATGCCGTCCAAGTATGGAAACTGATACGGCATCTCTGCTTGAAAGAGTCCGTACTATGGAAGATAAGTTGGAAAAAGGTGTAGTGGCAATGCCGGCAGCAGGGTATGCGGCACCGGCTCAGGGCAATGTGACTGCGGAATCAGCCTTAGCGAACCGGCCGAAGTTACCCAGGGCGATTCCGGAAGATATTAAAATGATTGTCAATAAATGGCCGGCGGTAGTAAGCGAGACTTCCATGCCTATGAAGCTGTATTTAAAGAATGCCCGTTTGAGTCTGGGCGGTGATAATAAGTTGATAATAGTGGTAGAGGATGGAGTCGCATCGGATTATTTCCTGAAACAGGAAGGACATAAAGAACTGTTGGAGAAGACGATATCTGATATTGCGGGTAAAGAAGTTGAAGTAACTGTTCAAAGTATACAGAATGAGCAGAGCTTTGAACAGGACTATGTGGATTTGAGCCGGATTATTAATATGGAAATAGAAGAAGAATAAGAATAAGAAAGGGGTATTGATATGGCAAAACGTGGAGGATTTCCGGGCGGAATGCCTGGAAACATGAATAACTTAATGAAGCAGGCGCAGAGGATGCAGCGTCAGATGGAGGAAAGCCAGAAGGAATTGGAAGAGAAGGAATTTACGGCTAAATCCGGCGGCGGTGCGGTGGAAGTTACTGTGACCGGCAAAAAGGAGATTACTAAAGTGAAGCTGTCACAAGAGGTAGTGGATCCGGATGATGTTGAAATGTTAGAGGACCTTGTGATGGCGGCCGCTAATGAAGCACTTCGTATGGCGGAAGATGCAAATGCGGAGATTATGAACAAGATGACAGGCGGATTTGGCGGAGGGCTTCCATTCTAATGGATTTATACAGCGGACTTATTAATAAGCTAATTGAAGAACTGTCAGGGCTGCCGGGAATCGGAATTAAGTCGGCGCAGCGTCTCGCTTTTTATATAATCAATATGCCTAAGGAGAGAGTAGACAGGCTTGCTTCAACTATGACGGAAGCAAGAAATAATGTCAGATATTGTAAGGAGTGCTTTACCCTGACCGAGCAGGAAGTCTGTCCTATCTGTGCCAACACAGGAAGAGATCATAAGACTATAATGGTAGTGGAGAATACGCGGGATTTAGCGGCTTATGAGAAAACGGGAAAGTACACAGGGATTTATCATGTTCTGCATGGGGCGATTTCACCAATGCTCGGAATCGGTCCAAACGATATCAAGTTAAAGGAATTGATGCAGCGACTTCAGGCGGATGTGAATGAGGTTATAATTGCAACCAACTCCAGTTTGGAAGGCGAGACTACGGCTATGTATATCAGTAAGCTGATTAAACCGACAGGAGTAAAAGTGACTAGAATCGCGAGCGGTGTACCGGTAGGCGGAGACTTGGAATACATAGATGAAGTTACGTTGCTGCGGGCTTTGGAAGGACGCACTGAACTATAATATTTTTGAGTAGAATTATAAAACAATTGTAGTAGAGAGGATATGGGATTATGGGTATGATGAAGGAAGTATTTGGAACAGCCTCAGATGGCAGGGAAGTATATGCTTTTACATTAGAGAATACTAACGGCATGAAGGCAAGAGTGACTAATTTTGGCGCTGTTTTGATAAATTTATATGTGCCGGATGCCAAAGGAAATGTGGTAGATGTCGTATTGGGCTTTGATAAGCTGGAAGACTATTATAAGAACGGAAGTTTTCTTGGAGCGACTATCGGACCGAGTGCAAACCGAATCGGAAATGCAAGTTTCCAGATTAATGGTAAGACCTATCAGCTTGATGTCAATGACGGACCGAATAATTTACATAGCAATATAGAGTTGGGATACCATAAGCGAGTGTGGGATGTTGTTGAAGCAGGAGATAACAGTGTAACCTTTTCGCTTGAGGCTCCGGACGGAGATATGGGCTTCCCGGGAAATAAGAAGATTACCATGAGTTACAGTCTTTCTGATGATAATCAGTTGAAGCTTAAATATCATGGAACTTCCGATATGGACACGCTGATCAATATGACGAACCACACTTATTTCAATCTGAGTGGACATAAAGCGGGAAAAATAGAGGATCATATATTAACTATTCATGCAAGCAATTATACACCTGTCGTTCCGGGAGCTATACCGACAGGCGAAATCGCACCTGTTGCGGGAACTCCTATGGACTTTACGAGTCCGAAGCCGATAGGGCAGGACATTAATGCAGACTTTGAGCAATTGAAGCTGACATTGGGTTATGACCATAACTATGTGATTGATGGCGCTGACGGCACGCTTCGGGAGATCGCCATTGTAGAAGACCCGAAAAGCGGAAGAAAAATGAAAGCTTTTTCCACTCTTCCGGGCGTTCAGTTTTATGCAGGAAACTGTATAGGAAAAGAATCCGGTAAGGATGGCGCGTCTTATGGACCGAGAATGGGAATGTGTCTTGAAACACAATATTATCCGGATACAATTAATAAACCACAGTTTCCTTCAGCAGTTTTCGGACCGAGCAAAGATTATGATGCAGTAACCGTGTATCAGTTTATATAATATTTATGCTTCTGCGCGGGATTTGATAAATTTCGCAGTCCTTCTGTGCTATATTTAGAAAAAGTATGCCTGCATATATGGCACAGAGAGGGTGTGATATTAGGATGGAAGCATCAGATATTTTGATCCACAAAGGGGAGAAGGAAGAAAAGTATCAACTGTATGTAGAAGACTATGTTATGTCTTACTTGAAAAATTACAGAATTACGGATAGAAGAATTTTTTTCTATGGCGAAAGGAAGCCACGAGAGAAGAAATACTACATTTATGGGGCAGGACGTCAGAAACAGATTTCCTATTTTGAAAAGTATGAGCTTTTAGATGAAATCACATGCCGCTATGTTATGGACATGCCGGTTTTTTCTGTAAGAGAAAACTCAGGAACCTATGAGCTAAAAGGTTACTATATTTTCTATCAGAGCAATGATGCCATGCAGAGTTACATGGTAGAGCAAAGAAAAAATGTAGAATCTAAAGAAAAAGCAGAGGAGAAAAGTGAACGCCCAATAGCGGTTGTAAACCGACGAGATAACAATGAACTGAGCAAATCCGGAAATCCGGTGAGGAATCGGCTTAAAGAAAAAAGTCAGAATAAATCAGACAATGGTTTGATGGCAATACAGTTATCGGCAATTTTTATCATAATAGCTGCGATAACGATTAACTCAACAAACAGCTATACTAAGCTGAAGGAATTGGGACGGTCGGCAGTAGAGGTTTTCTTTGTATTGGAAAATCAAGATGCGGCTGAAAACGGTGAGGGTGTTGCTGTGGTTGATGAAACACCAAATGAAACGGTTTTGCGGCTTACAGATTTAGACGAAAAATTTGAAGAAGAGAATAATACGGCTAAGCTTGAAGAAGGCAATGATGCAGATAAATCAGAAGCAGAAGGTCAAGAAAGCGAAAACGCGGAAACTGTAGATACGTCGAGCGATGTAAAAGAGACAGCAACAAATGAGATATTATCGAGCGATCAGGCATTTTCCAGAAATATTAAAGAATACTATCGAATTGAAAAAGGTGATACGCTTTATACCATTAGTATAAAAATATATGGAGACTCTTCTAAGGTGGCTGAAATCTGTGAGCTTAATCAGATTAAAAATCCAGATCATATCGAATACGGTCAAAGAATATTGCTGCCTTAGGTTGGAAAGCTCGTAACAAAGAGGAATAACGTATGTCAAACGTTAGAGATTACTTTAAAAATAGGGAAAAACGCGATGAGAGAGTAAAAGGTATCAGTTACAGGGAAAAAATAAGAAGTCACAAGTTTATGATTTTCTATCGCGCTATACTGATTCTGCTTCTTGCTGCAGCTACAACAGCAGCGCTGGTGATTCAGTGGAAAAATAAGATTTATACAGAAAGCATTGTCGTATCTTCCATAGCAACAACAATTCCGCCAAACAGTAAGATAATTCCTTTTTCAGGGTACATATTGACATACAGTAAGGATGGGGCAAGCTGTATAGATTCCAAAGGTAATGTAATCTGGAATGAAACCTTTGAGATGCAGAACCCTATGATTGATATATGCCAGAATGTGGTAGCAATTGGTGATTATAACGGAAGAAATATATACATAATGGATACAAACAGCATATTGGGGGAGGTTGTAACAAATAAACCCATCAGAAGCTTTTGCGTATCTGCAAAGGGCATCGTGGAAGCTGTTTTAGACGATTCCGATATTACTTGGATTTATCTTTATGATACACAGGGAGAAGAACTGGTCTATTTTAGAACAACAATGAAAGACAGCGGATATCCTTTCAGCGTTGCAATATCTCCCAGTGGGAAGTTGGTAAGTGTAGCTTATCTTTTTGCAGACAGCGGTGAGGTAAAATCCAGTGTAGCATTTTATAATTTTGGCTTAGTAGGTCAGAATTACACATATAATTTTGTTAATGGCTATGATTATCTGAATTCTGTTGTTGGATATACACATTTTCTGGACGATAAAACGCTCTTTGCTGTGGCTGATGACCGAATAATGTTTTTTAGCGGCGCCGAAATACCCACAAGCACTGCGGAACGTCTGCTTAGCGAAGAAGTGCATTGTATTCATTATGGAAAAGAATATGTAGGATTGGTATTTATCAGCACGGACAGCAGTAACAGATACCGATTGGATGTGTATAATAAATCAGGTCAGTTAAGTCAGTCTATTGATTTTGATATGGAATATTTGGATATAATTTTTACTGATGACCAGATTATTATTTATAATGAATCAGAATGTAAGATTTACAATATGGAGGGACTGGAAAAATATTCCGGACGATTTGAAAAAAATGTGCACTTACTGATTCCTACATCGTCTCCATATAAATATACATTAGTTACTGATAATTCTATAGATACGATTGAGCTGAAATAAAAGAAGTGTCTGCAAAGACAGCCACATCTGGCAGCGTTTTAGGTACGGATTCGGGAAAGGTGTTGGAAATTGGTTTGAAGTTTGCTTTTTTTCTGATTTGTTTTTTATTAGCGGCATGGAGAATGAAAAAGGGATTTCATAACGGCATGATGAAGGAGATAGTAAATATTTTGTCAACGGCCGTTTCGTGTGTGAGTATCGTTCTTATTTTCCTGACAGTTAGCAGCGTGATGGCGAAAACCTTCAGTATGCTTACCGTCTGTGTGTTGGGCCTTATTGGAATAGGTATTATTTTTAAGCTGTGCAAGCTCATTTTTGCACCGGTTACTGCAATTGTAAATATCTCAATTATCAATGGATTGGATAAGATAGCAGGCGCAGTATTGGGACTGGGAGAAGCCATTATCTGTTCATGGTTTTTATATCATATAATGGGTTATTTCGGTATTTATATTAATCTCTGAAATTCCTTGACAAATAAAGGAAATAGATGATACAATAAAATTCCACCGCCTATAGAGCGTGGGGTTGGAATAAATATTTTACAAAATGGAAAAAATTTTTAAAAAACCCCTTGACGTGGAATGGTGGGTATGATATTATATTCAAGCTGTCGCAAGATAATGCGGCAGACAGTACCTTGACAAACAAACAGTAATGCAACCCTGAAAATTCAAGAAAAGC
>CAMWWS010000060.1 GCA_947178085.1 uncultured Lachnospiraceae bacterium
ATCATCACCACCACGACCATGATGACGATCAGGAGCATCACCATCATGACCATGATGAGGAGCACGAGCATCAACACCATGACCAAGATGACGAGCATGAGCATCATCACCACGATCACGATGAGCATGGACACCACCACCATCATCATGCGGATGAAATATTTACGAGCTGGGGAATTGAGACTCCGACTTCATATACTAAGGAAGAAATTGAGCAGCGTTTACAGAAGCTTGATAAAGAGGAAGAATACGGAATTGTGCTTCGGGCAAAAGGCATGGTTCCTGCAGGGGACGGAACATGGGTATACTTTGATTATGTTCCGGAAGAGTGCGATATCAGGGAAGGTAAACCTGATGTCACAGGTAAAATCTGCGTGATTGGTTCTAAGTTAAAGGAAGAGAAACTTGCGGAATTATTTCAAAAATAGTTTTTGTACAAATGGAGTGATTGAATTATGAAACCGGTATATGTAATCAATGGCTTTCTGGAAAGCGGTAAAACCGAGTTTATCTGCTATACCATAGCACAGCCTTATTTTCAGATTAGGGGAAAGACTTTGTTGATTTTGTGTGAAGAGGGAGAAATTGAATACGATGAAGTTCTTCTTCAGAAAAGCAGAACCGTAGTAGAGCTGATTGATGAAGAAGAGGATTTCAATGCCTCCCATCTGATTGAATTGGAGAAGAAACATAAACCTGAGCGTATCATCATCGAATATAACGGTATGTGGAATTTTAAGAATATGAAGCTTCCGTGGCATTGGACGATAGAGCAGCAGGTAACGACTATTGATGCTTCTACGTTTCCGATGTATTTTACGAATATGAAATCATTGCTTGCGGAAATGATTCGTAAGTCAGAGCTGATTATTTTTAACCGATGCGACGGCGTGGAGGACTTGAGCAGCTATAAGAGAAATGTAAAGGCAATTAACCAGAAGGCGGATATTGTATTTGAAGACTCCAACGGTGAAGTCAATCAGATTATGGAAGACGACCTGCCTTATGATTTGAAGGCACCGATTCTGGAGCTTGATAATACGGGCTATGGAATTTGGTATCTGGATTCATTGGATCACATAGGACGGTATGAAGGCAAGACCGTGCAGTTTACAGCGATGGTGCTTATTCCGAAGAACTTTCCGAAAGGATACTTCGTACCGGGCAGAATGGCGATGACCTGCTGCGCTGAAGATATGGCGTTTCTCGGATTTGCCTGCGAGTATGACAAGACGGATACCCTGTCGGATAAACAGTGGGTTAAGGTGACTGCGAAGGTGTCTAAAGAGTACTTTGAGGATTATAACGGAGAAGGACCCGTACTGCACGCAATTAGCGTAGAGCAGACGAAGAAGCCTAAGGAAGAGGTTATTAGTTTTTCGTAGAATGGGGGATTGAATGTCAGAAAAGAGACTTAATAACACAATATTTCTTATGTATTTAGTTACAGAAAACTATTGCAAAAAACATAAAATTGATACAGAAGATTTTTTAAAGCTTGATGAAGAGTATGGGATACTAAATTATGTCGCTGAATGTCCGGATATATTTGACAGTATGACAAATAATGAGATGGTGAAGGAGATTGAGCAGTATGTATCACAATCTTAAGACTACTTTGTATCATGGAACTGCGTCGGAAATACAGAAGGTTGATGTAGAACTTGGACGTGGAAGTAAAGATTTTGGAAGAGGCTTTTATATGGCTGTTTCAAAAACTCAGGCAGTGGGGATGATGCATAAGAAGTATAGGGAAGCGGTAAGACGAAGCAAGGGAAAGTTTGAAAATGCATTTTCCGAACGATTATATGAAATCACTTTGGATGAAAATGCAGTTTCAGAATTAGAAATAAAGTTTTTTGATACTGCTGATTTGGAATGGCTAGATTTTATTTTGATGTGCAGAGAAAAGGGTGGTATGCCACATGACTATGATATAGTTGTCGGACCAACCGCAGATGACGATACCGCATTGTGTTTAAAAGCATACTGGGATGGACTTTATGGAAAAGCAGGTTCGGAAGCCGCAAAGAAAATATTACTTAACAATTTAGAAACAGAAAATTTAGGAATACAATATTTTGTAGGAAAGCAGGAAGTGGCGGATAAAATTATTGCAGATATTAAGCTGATTGACTGGAGGTAGGTCTATGAGTGAAGGAAGAATAGAGACGACCACAGGATTGTGCGTAGTAGCGTTGACTAAGCATATTATGGAAAAACAGAAGATTAACCATGAAGAAGCCTATAAAAAATTGTTAACTACAGAGTTATATAAACTTTTACAAGATGCTGAAACAAGGCTTTTTCTGGAAACGAATGAATATCTGTGTGAGGCATTGGATAAAGAATTGGATGACGGAGAAGATGCTCTATATGAGTACATTAATATTTTATAAAATAATAAAGCGTATGGGCGGATATACATAGAGGCTGTGCGCTTTTCTTCATCTTTTGCATAGTGGGAAAGGTGGTAAAAATATATGAAGATATAAAAATCTCCCGTAAAACCAAATGCTGAGAAGTATTGGGTTCTACGGGTGATTTATATTTACTCTTTTACCAATAGTGTAACGGAAACATCATTCAGCTCGTCGGCTGATACTGTCAAGGTACATGTTCCGGCGTTATATCCGCTTCTGATTATAGCCATTGCTCGTCCCCTATATGATGTAAAGCAACCGGTTGTATAATTTTCGGCAGTAATCGGATTTGAAGAGCCGAAAGCAGCCAGCGCGGCTGTTTTGTCTATGGATGCATGGAGCTCCGTGTCGGAATCCGGCACAACGGCACCATTTTCATCAACTAATTCTACGCAGACATAAGCTACATCGTGGCCATTTGCGAACATTTCCTGCTTTTCCGGAAGAAGGCGGATTCTTTTAACTGTTCCTGTGGTTTTAAGAGCGTCTCTTGAGAGTTCTTTTCCGTCTTTGTAGCTGATTGCTACCAAATCTCCGGGAACATAAGTCAGGTCAAAGAGAAAACTCTTTGGTAAACCGGCTGCAAGGCGTTCTCCGGTTTTGCATTTGCCTATAGAAGCACCATTTTGTAAGAGCTCTACTTCATCTCCGTTAGAAAAGACTGCTGCCTGAACAGGTTTATGTTCGGAATTCTTCCAATTCCAATTTTTGGTAATGTCTGTAAATCCCCAGCTGCTGATCAATTCTGTTTTGCCAAAGACGGCAGGGTCATAGGAATATAAGAAGGTCTTGTCACTTCCCCAAATAACGCTTCGGTAAGCACCCTGAGGAAGTAAACCACCGTTTATATCTGCATCTGCATCGTTAGCAAGGCGCCATGGGAATTTGGAACCGCTTGACATGATGGCAAATGGTCCTATTTTAAGTAAAGGATCGTCCGGTTCCAGGAAAAGTGTTTTTCCAATTCCGGCTTCACCAATGTAATCAAAAGCAGTCCAGGTAAAGTCACCGATTACATAAGGAGTGCTTTCTACCATTGGCCAATGTACGCCGATTAAATTCGGAAAATTTTCGGAACCGAGAATGACCCGTTCAGGATACATTTCGTGATCTATTTGATATTTATCTTCCATATAGTTATAACCAACAATATCCAGTCCGTTGGTAAATGCTTCCGAATATTCTTCCCAGCTTGTATCATTTTTGCCTCCGTCGGCATTTTGAAGGGATGAAGTATCTGCAGAATCGCTGTCAGAGACTTTTGCCGCATTTTCCTGTGACAACTCGTCGTCAAGACCGCACCAATATGAACAGACAGCGTTAGAGACCGGTCGGCTTGGGTCAAGATTACGCACGGTTTCTGCCAGACGTGTCGCACGCGTATAACCGTTGTTCAGGCCGCCGCGCTCCGGAATCTCATTTCCCGTAGACCAGATGATAACCGATGGATGGTTCCGGTCACGTCTTATAAATGCAGTCAGATCTTTTTCCCAATCTGTGTCAAAATACTGATTATAATCTCCGGGCTGTTTCATGATACCCCAGGCGTCAAAGGCTTCATTAAATACATACATACCTAGACGGTCGCAAGCTTCCATCAACGCCGAAGACGGAGGATTGTGCGTAGTTCGTACCGCATTGAATCCGATTTCCTTCAGAATTGAAATTTTACGATATTCGGAATCATAAAGGGAAACAGCACCCAGCATCCCGTTATCGTGATGGATACATCCGCCCTTCAATTTTACGTTTTTCCCATTGATGCGCAGACCGTGGTTTACATCTGCCGTTACTGTTTTAATGCCAAAAAGAACGGAGGTCTCATCGATAGTATTTTCCAGACATGAAATAAAGTGAGTCTTGAATACGCCAAGATCCGTGACTCTGGCATGGAGTCTGTAAAGGTTTGGAGTTTCAACATCCCAAAGGACAGGATTTTCTAAAGTGAGATTCAGGTATGCAGTATCAATTGTGCATGGGTTAATCTGCATTTTTTGTTTGCGGCTTATAAAGACTTCGTTACCGCAGTCTTTTGTCAGATATACCTCTACCAGTGCGATTTTATTTTCCGTCGTTTCATTTTGTACTTCAATCTCAGCATGAAGATGGGCAAAAACAGGATTTCCCTGCGTATCGTATTCCATTTCTTTAGTGTAACCATATATGCCGTCATTTGCGATATGCAGTTTGGGCATATGGAGCAGCTCTACGCTGCGGAAAATACCGGCTCCGGTATACCAGCGGGAATTCGGCTGCATACTGGGATTTACGATAACAGTCACCCTGTTTGTTTTTCCGAAATATATGTATGGAGTAATATCTACTGAAAACGGAATATATCCGTTATGCTGCAGTATTACTTTACATCCGTTGATATCAACAGTGGCATTCATCATTACGCCGTCAAAATGCAGATAGATTTCTTCCTGTTCCCAGTCCTGAGGGATTTCAATAAATTTTGTGTATGAAGCTACGCCTGCGGTATAAAAGCCGCTGGCAGAACCGGCAGCTGCATCTTCCCTGACATTGCTCTCAATCATATAATCGTGAGGGAGATTCACTTTTCGGATAGGTTTTTCTTTGTCCTGAGAAGGAGAGCCGTTACCCATCCCATGTTGAAATAACCAATCCCGGTCGATATTTTGGCTACGCATCTATTTATTCCTCCTGTCTAATATAGTGTCTTTAGTTATTATAATAAATCAAAAGATATGGAATGACAATAATTAAAGCTGGGAGAGTTTGTAAACGACATTCGATGTGATTCGATGTGATTCGATGTGATGCTCTTAAAAAATCTTGACATCACTATATCGCAGTGCTATACTGCTATATATCGCAGTTCGATACATAGCAGCGCTGAGTAAGTTGATATCATAGGGTAAGCTATCGCAAATGGCTTTTGGTAAAATATATAATAATAAATGTAAAATATAGTTGACACGAATAAAAACGTATAGTATTATATACTTGTTGCCGGTACTACGCAGCAGGAACTATGCAAATTAAATGAGCATATTTAACAAATGACAAATATACAAATTTTATTCGGGAGGGGGTATTAAGGCGTTGGCAAGAAATATACCGATTAAGGTAGCAAGAGCCGAGAAAGACATGACGCAGAAAGCGCTTGCGCAGGCGGTCGGCGTATCGAGGCAGACAATAAATGCAATCGAACAGGGAGAATATAACCCGACTATTAATTTATGCCGCTCCATTTGCCGCGTACTTGGTAAAACGCTGGACGATTTATTCTGGGAAGAGGATGCGGACAAGGAAGAGGTTGAAAGAGAGGATTAGAGGATGAAATGGAAGAAATCGATAAAGATGAAAAACAAATTGGATGAGATGCAGGAACAGAAAATGTTGAAAATAGAACACAATGGCTGTTGGCTGGCTTTTTGGGGATTAGCCGTATCACTCCTTGTACAGCAATATATATACGGTCAGGGAATGTGGCAGTACGTGGCAGGGGAATGGATCATATTCATGTGCCTTGCCCTGTATATTGGTTTTAGTTGTATGAAAAACGGTATATGGGATAGAAGGCTGGAACCTACGAATGAGGTTAATCTGATTGCCAGCATGATAGCGGGAGTGATTTCCGGAATTTATATTTTTTTCACTTCATACCGGCAATATCATAAGCTTTATGGCTCAATTGCAGCCGGTATAGCATATTTTATCATAATTTTCGCTGCTTGCTTTTCAGGTTTGTTTTTACTGACATTTTTATATAAAAGGAAGAGAGACAAAATAGAGAACGAGGAGGATGATTTTAAAGATGAGTGATTATAGGATTAAAGCGGATAATCTGGTAAAGACATTTACCAAGAATGAAAAGAAAAATAAAAAAGTAGACATCAACGCCGTAGACGGGATTTCCCTGACTGTGAACGAAGGTGAAATCGTCGGTATTTTAGGACCGAACGGCGCGGGAAAAACGACGCTGCTGCGTATGATGTCGAAGCTGATGAAGCCGACAAGCGGCCAGGTAAGTATCAGAATCGGTGAGAAAGAGATTACAGATGATATAGAGGTGAAAAGGCATATAGGCTATCTGTCTAACAATACCAAGCTGTATGGCAGGTTTTCCGCCAGAGAACTTATGCAGATGCTTGGAGAAGTTTATGGTATGACGAAGGAAGAAATAGAGAAAAGCGTCGCAAATATATGTAAAGTTCTTTCTATGGAGAATTTTATAGATAACAGAATCGAGAAATTGTCAACAGGACAGACTCAGCGTGCATCAATTGCCAGATGTCTGGTACATGACCCGCAGGTGTACATATTCGACGAGCCAACGCTTGGACTTGATATTATAAGCAGCGCCGCAATTATTGATTTTATGAAAAAAGAGCGTGAGCGGGGTAAGACTATCCTGTACTCAACTCATTATATGGAAGAGGCGGAATTCCTTTGCGACAGAATTCTGTTGATCCATCAGGGTAAAATCGTAAGCGAAGGAACGCCTGCTGAATTAAAAGCACGGACAGGAAAAGAGAGCTTAAGGGACGTTTTTGAAGAATTAATCATAAAAGAAGCCGAATATGAGAATGAAGTATTAGGGCAGTATGAAGGAGGAAGCGGCAGATGAATACAAAAATCATAAAAACCTTGATGAAAAAAGAAATCCTTGATGTTTTTCGTGATAAAAAAACTGTACTGATGATGCTGGTTGTGCCCGTTATCTTATATCCTCTGATTTTTCTGGGAGTAATGCAGTTAGTGTCAATTATTTCTTCCGGTATGGCGACGCAGGAATACAAAATTATAGTGTATGTGGAAGGTGATGACGACGCTTTTTTACAGAAACTGACAGAAAAAAGTAAGGAAAGTGCAGATGATGAAGAAGGCGCTTATATGCTTTCGATAGACGATGAAAGAACCTTTGGTTCTCATGATCCTTATGAGTGGTATCTGAATGAAGAAGCAGCTGATGTTTATATTAAAGGTAATCTTCAGGACGGAAAAATGCAGTATGAGGTTTACTATCTTTCTTCCGTAACCAATTCAGGCTATGCGAAGAACATAGTTATGGATATATTTGATGAGTTCAGGGAGGAACTTACGGAGAAAAAGATTGCGGAAGCAGGTCTGGACGTGCATGAGATTTTGGAGCCTGTTTCTTATGAAGCGAAAGATATAGCGAGCAGTGAGCAATCTTTGGGAAGCATCATGGGTTCTATCTTGCCGTTTATGCTTGTGATAAGTCTCCTAATGGGAACTATGTATCCTGCAATCGATACTACGGCAGGTGAGCGTGAGAGGGGAACATTAGAGACGATTCTGACATTGCCTGTTACGAGCAGACAGCTGATTATTTCAAAGTTTCTGACGGTTGCGGCAATCGGTATCATATCTGCATTTCTCAACATTCTTTCTATGGGAGGAATTGCATTCTATATGTATAAAATAATGGAATTGCAGACCGATACGCAGGCTTTCGATATGGCAATGTTTTTACCGGCAATTTTGGTATGTATTTTAGCAATTTTTGCATTTTCGTTATTTATCAGCGCCATAACAATGTGTACGACATCTTTTGCCAAGTCCTATAAAGAGGCGAATAACTACATAACTCCGCTTATGTTAGTCGTTATGTTCATAGGTTATATCGGGTTTATTCCCAATATCGATCTGACACATACGATGGCTATGATTCCGGTAGCAAACATATGTCTGTTGATTAAAAATATGTTGGTGTTCAAGATTGATTACGCTGCAATCGGGGTAGTGTTAATCAGTAATGTTGCATATGCGGCGCTTGCTATTTTATTCTTAAGCAAAATCTATGACAGTGAAGCGATTCTGTTCGGCGACGCTAAAGGCGGAATGCAGCTTTTCGAGAGACGCAGTAACCTGAAAAAAGGCGGAGTACCCGCAGTATCGGATGTATGGTTCGTGGTTGCGCTTACGATTATGCTTGTATTATATGCAGGCACCATGCTGCAGATTAAATTCGGTCTGGCAGGAGTCTTCGGAACTCAGTTAATTCTGCTCATCGTACCGCTCTTAGTCGTACTTTATACGAAAAAAGATATATGCCTGACATACGGATTTAAGAAAACTAAGGCAAAAAGCTATCTGGGTGCGTTGTTTATGAGCATCGGAATGTTCTTTATTAACATCGTCATTTCGACAGGCTTGATTCAACTGTTCCCAAGCAGTGCCGAAAATGTCAATACGACATTTGCCGGTATTATGAGCGGCAATTTCTTAAGTGTTTTCTTCGTCATCGCTGTGGCTCCTGCAATCTGCGAGGAAATGCTTTTCCGCGGAATGATTTTCCATTCCATGAAGGATAAGTACCGTATACCTGTGGCGATTGCTATTGTTGCGACGTTATTCGGAGTTTATCACATGAGTCTGGTCAAATTCATTCCGACAGGACTTCTTGGGCTGGTATTATGCTGTGTGGTTTACATAACAGACAGTATTTATCCTGCTATGTTGATGCACTTTATCAATAACGGATTAAGCGTTTTGATTTCGCTATATCCGGAGCAGATGGAGAAAATATTACCGATGTTCTATAAGGATACGCTTGGAGCTTTGGATGTTGTGATTATGCTGGTTATCGGGCTGGTGTTCTTCGGACTTGGGATTATTGTTATAAGAAGGAAAAAAGACGGCGTGGCTGATAACGTGGGTATGTAGAAAGAGGAAATCATGTCAGGAACAACCGAAAAAGATTTATTACAATTAAAGAACAGACTGCTTGAGTTAGCGGAAAAATCATACAGCAGAGGCATATACACTTTCACACCGTTTTTGGGCTTGTCGGAGCAGCAGGTTTTCCATGCGGTAGCAAAGGAGGTCGCTTATGCGGGATACGGCATGGAAGGAGGCTCTCCTATTTGCGACAGAAAGATTATTCGCTTCGGCAGTCCTGAGAATATGGGCTACGAAGAGGCATATCCGATTGCTTGTCTGGAAATGCTTCCCACTGCGCCGAAGTTTGCGGATGCCCTCACGCACAGGGATTTTCTCGGAGCGATTATGAATCTGGGTATAGAACGGAGTACGATTGGAGATATCTTCGTGCAGGAGAACAGTGGTATTTTATTCTGCTTACAGAGCATTGCTCCGTATTTAATAGAAAACTTAAATAAGGTGAAACATACCAATATAAAATGTCAGGTCCGGGAAAGTGCACAAGACTTGCAGGGAGCGGAACCAAGACCAATATCCGTTACGGTATCATCCTTAAGGATTGACGGCATAGTTGCAAAGCTTTATAATATTTCAAGAAGCAAGAGCCTTGAGCTTTTTCAATCAGGCAGAATTTTTGTCAACGGAATTACAATGGAGAATAACAGCTATCAGTTGAAAAAAGATGATGTGGTAACGGTGCGCGGATATGGAAAATTCATATATTATGGGCAGATCGGAGAAACCAGAAAAGGTAAAGAAAGGATAGCTGTTGGGATATTTGGGTAAGCTAAGAAGCATTATCTGACAGAATACACGATAGAGAAAGAGGTACGGTTTATGCACTATAATATAACACAGTGGCTGTTTTTCTTTTATTTTTACAGCTTTTTGGGCTGGTGCTTTGAATCCGCATGGGTTTCCCTTAGAAGCAAAAAACTTATTAACCGTGGTTTTATGAGAGGACCGTTTCTGCCATTATACGGCAGCGGAGCCACAATGATGTTAGTAGTATCCATGCCGTTTCGGGATGATGTGTTTTTGACATATATAGCGGGCTGTGTAGGGGCGACAGCGCTGGAATACGTGACGGGAATTGCGATGGAAACTCTGTTTCAGGTCAGATATTGGGATTATACCGACAGAAAATTTAATTTTCAGGGTCGAATCTGCCTAAGGTCTACTGTTGTATGGGGGTTTTTTACAATTATGATGACGAATGTCGGACACAGACCGGTAGAGCAGCTGGTATTTTCGATTCCGCCCAAACTTCTGTACTATATAACTTTCCTGCTGACCATTTATATAGCGGCGGATTTTGCTCTTTCATTTAAAGCGGCGATAGACCTGCGTAATATTCTTGCAAAGATGCAGAGAGCAAAAGAAGAGCTTATGCGGATGCAGAAAAGGCTGGATGTTATTTCGGCATTCAATAATGAGGAAAAAGAACAGAGGAAGCATGAACGCGGTTCCAGAATGGACGACCTCATCGAAAGCCTCGGGCAGCGGCTTAACAGTATTAAAGAGATGATACAAAATGCGCCGGGCGCTTATATGGACAGTGTACGTG
>CAMWWS010000061.1 GCA_947178085.1 uncultured Lachnospiraceae bacterium
TTAGTCCAATGCGTATTATAAAAATAAAATTTTTTAAATAATAAAAAGTAAATCATAAAAGCAAACGATATTATCCATTCACTATTTATCACTTTCTGCAACGCTTCATTATCAACTATGATAACTGCTAAAAAATATGGTATTGCATAACTCAGCATATTAATTATATATTGATTTTTTGTTAGCAACGAAAACAGCACTGTTATAACTTCAAGGAGTAGGCACACAAATATATCTTCTATGAAGTTGGATCTATATCCCCATTTTTTCTTAATCATCCAATATAAAAAATGCAGAATTTTAAGTCCAAATAACACGGGAAAGAACCATAATCCGCTTTGTTTATATCCTAATAGCATTAATCCGAAATCTTTTATATTCACTTCCAATATCTGTCCTGATATGACAACATACAGAATATTCCAGCTTACATATGGAATGAGCAGTCCGCATACTCTTTTAACCAGCATCCGACATTCCTTCATCGTATATTTTTCACGGTTCTGTTCTTCGATATATGCAGAAACAAACATTAAGAGCGGCATATGAAACGAATAAACCAAGTTAAAAAGTATAATCCCCTGTGGAATAATATTGTTTAAGCTATGTCCCACAATCACTGCCACAATCGCCAATCCCTTAAGGAAATCCATATAGCTGTCTCTCTTGCTACTCATCACTTCCCTGTGCCTCTTCCAATTCCCGAATCCTCTTATCCAAAATCCCAATCTCCTGTACCAGCGAACGAATTTTCATATTCTGCCTTGAGGCAATAGAAGTCAAGGCCATCATAATCATGAGCATAAAAGCAATGCACATGATAAAAAGACCGTTCATATTATCCTCAATACCAAAAATATGGATAATATAGGTCAGCAATTCCGGAAATATTACCAGTATTCCCATAACTGCCCCTGACAGCAGCCATAGCAACGTATATTTCAGATTGAGCGCCCTGTTCTTCAGAAAGTACAATATAAAAATAAAATAGCATATCACTGCTGCAATCAACGAAATCCTTAAAATAGGAGGAATCATACTACAACCATACCCTTTCTAAATCTGAGCTTTTGAACGGGCTCAGTCTTTACTTCTCCTTATTCCATAACTTAACCGGCAGACAAGTATTGCCAAAGTAACCTTTATCATATAATATACAGATTTGCGAAATGTAATCGAACTTTTCCCACTTTCCCTTGCACGCATCTGAACAGGCACTTCAGTAATCCTGCCTCTGTTCATAATCGCAGTCACAATCGCTTCCGGTTCAGGATAATCAGTAGGATAGTCTCTTACATAGATATCAATGAATTTCTTATTGACAGCACGGTAACCGCTTGTTACATCCATAATCTTCTTACCGGTTGTCAGCAGTATTAGGAAGCTTAAGATTCGGATTCCAATCCGTCTTGTCATGGAAGACTGGTATCCTTCCTTTTTCAGAAAACGCGACCCAATTACAATATCTGCTTCATCATTCAAAATAGGCGGAAGCATGTCCTTCAGATAAGCTATGTCATGCTGCCCGTCTCCATCCATCTGTACCGCAACATCATAGCCATTTCTCTGTGCATAGACATACCCCGCCTGTACCGCACCGCCTATTCCTAAATTAATTGGTAGATTAAGATACTGAAAATGCCGTTCCTGACATATCTTTACAGTATTATCGGTAGAACCATCATTAATAATCAGGTAATCATAATTTGATTCCTGATCCTCTAAATGGCTTATAACATTCTCTATGTTCTGAGACTCGTTATATGCCGGAATAATCACCAAAATCTTAACATCCTGTTTCACCAGACCTGCCTCCATATCATGAAAGACATCTCATTATGAACAGTTTAAACTGATTTGGCATAAAAAGCAATGAAGAATTATAATTTATAATAATCATTATTTTTTTACTAACACTGCTATTGAACAACCAGATAACTACTGACCGCATACACCGTCATTCCGTTAAAATCTAACTGCGACCAACCATTATCGCCTACGGCTGTTCTGATAAGATACTCTCCATTGTGCAGAACCCCTACTACAGTGTCCGCACTTGCTGTACTTGGTTCTGTTCTCAGGTTAGTCTCAATCTTGGCGGTTACCTGCTCATATACGGGCGTGTAAACAGGTCCCTGTGGCGGCGCCTGCTGCCCGGTATCCGCCATGTCGGTAGTCAGATAGCTGGTAACTGCATACAAGGTCTGTCCGTTATATATTACTCTTGACCAGCCGTTATGTCCGATGCCCGTTCGCGTAGCGGTATCTCCATGCATAAGCTTAGTCACAATCGAAGCGTCATTCAACGTACTTGGCTCGGAGCGCAGATTTGTCTCCTGCTTGGCTGTCACTGTCTCGTTTACTTCTGTAAAAATGATTCCAACTTCCGGATTGGCTTCCACCGTCTCGGGAGGAGTTTCGTCTTTTGCTTCAGCCTCCTGCAGATATCCGAAATAAGCAATATTAACATCCGTCTTTTTAGATATACCTGCCACAATTCCCTGTCCGGTATACTGCCACATAGCATGAGTACCTGCGTAGCTTGATGCACTGGTCTGCGGATAAGGCTGGTTCGGATACTGTGCTACCCATATTTTGTATCTTGAAGAAAGAGTATCCGTATTCCACTGTGCATTGCCTTCAAGTTCTCCTTTGGAGGCATAGAACATAGGGGTATAGCCTGCAGCTGATATTTCATCGAGAAATGCGCAGGCAAGCTCAGTTCTTGTGGAAGCATCCAGTCCATACTGTCTGCTGTCCGCTGACTGAAAGTCCTCGCAGTTATAAGCCACCGGGTATGTAATCCTGTATTTGGCAATGATGTCCTTGGTAAATGCGGCTTCTGCCCTTGCCTCTTCTTTTGTAACGGCCGAGGAAAAGAAGTAGGCTCCTATCTTAATTCCTGCTGCCTGTGCCTCCTGCATATTATATCTGGCAGTAGGATCTTCAAAAATTTCTCCTGTTGATTTGGCCCTGTATCCCACACGAATCATGGCAAATTCCACGCCGGACTCCTTGACCTTACTCCAGTCAATAGTTCCCTGATATTTGGATACATCTATTCCTATAGTAACGCCTGAAATCTCATTCTCATTAATAGCGGCTACGGTCACTTCCGCACCGCTTCCTTCATTACCTTGCGCATTGAAATTCTGAGGATCCTGCTCGTCATCCAGCGCGCCTACGGAAACTTCTGTCTGCACATCAGAAACTCCGGTTAAGTCTGCGCCTGCATCCTGTGCACCGGTTCCGGTTTCGTCCATGTTCTCTGTACCTTCATTCCCTAAGGCCGCTTCTATATTATCTAATCCCTCTTCATCCGAAAATTGGGATTCGTCATTTTCAATCAATTCAGGCTGTTCCTGTAGAATTTCCCGCGGGCTTCCGGCGCTTCTCAATAAGGTTATACATACTATAATTAGCGCGATTACGCCTGCCACTCCGACTGCCACCATACCAAACAGAATTTTTCTCCTGTCTATGCCTTCCAGGTTGAAATCCATGTCATCTTCATCATCGTCTGATTCCCAGTCAGCTTCGTCATAATCATTATCTGATTCCCAATCATCCTCGTCATAATCATTATCTGATTCATCTTCTTTGTATGCATCAGCTTCCGATTCAGCCTCATCCCATTCCAAGTCTTCCATATCTAAATTCAGAATTTCTTCATTTTGCGATTTTTTAGTGGGAGCTGTTTTTCTTTTCGTATCTCTTTTCACATTAATTTCCTTGCTGCTTTCTCAACCTGAAACTATGTCCTCAGCATCCTTATTAACATTATTTAGGCAATTGCCTAAAATAATATATAACATAAAGAAATAATGATGTCAACTGCCTTTCCTTTCCGGCATGGAAAAATGATTCTTTCTATATGTGATTCTTTCTATATACGATTTGTCCAATCAAATACCTTGTAGCAGCAATAACAAGGCATACCCCGATTATCAGAGCCGCATATTGTCCAAATCCTTCCCAATCATTTCTATATATCCTGCCTATAAAGGGAATCACCAACACTGTAAAAATGTACCAGAACGCAGGAATAATAAGTTTCAGAGAAAACTTGGGAGCATTACCCTGCTGTAAAGAACAAGTTTCATTGTAAAAATTTATTTTAGAATGCATGAATAGACGCCGGCAGAAGAAGTCTGCTAACGGATATGCAGCGCACATAAATGAAAAATAAGTTGCGGTTCCGATAATGGTATGCAGTCTGTCCTGCGTAAGTATACCGCCTATTAAATCTAGCTTTTCAAGTGCAATAGGAACATAAATGGAAGCCGTAATCCGTATTCCGTTTACAAAGATTGTGAACACATATGCAAAGATAATACTGAAACCAAACCACATATATCCTGACCGCATGGATTTAATTCGATATAAAAAGGAAAACATAAGCATCAGAAAGATTATCAGCATAAACCGACTTCCGGAGCATGTGGGCGCAATCAAAAAATTATAAAAATAATTTACATATCCCATATGCGGAAGGTATTCAAAACGAATACCGCTAAGGACACTGACCCACCACGTGGTGGGGGTCAGTATCCAGCAAAGAACATCGCTATCGCTAATCTTACTGATATATCTCATTACAAATGCAATAATGATTGTCAGAAGGTAGAGCGGCAAATATTTTTTAACAGTTGTCATGCTTTGAAATAATTTCATGTTTCAACCTCTTTCTTATGGCAGAAATCAGCCTATGCAGTCCGTTCAGTCTTTTTTCTGAACAAAGCCGGCGTAAATACAAGTATAAGCAATGCGGCAAAAAGAATTACTTCTTCCGGCTCCGAGCCTATTCTGAAACCGACTGCCAGATTGGATACCTCAAGCGGAAGATGCTGCGGCTGTTTGACATCAGTACTTTCGCCATCAAGATTCCTTACAACATCAAGTACGGCAATAAACGAAGTATATGGAGTTATCATGCTATAGTTTAACCCTATCTGCGTAACTTCTTCCTGTACATCCGGATTTTCACCGCCTGCACCGTAATCAGTCAGGCGTTCCACGCGCTTACGTGCCCACAGGTAACCAAGTGCATCATTTTCTCCTGCTATGGCATCTGCAACGGAAATGCTCTGCGAGTATGCGCCTCCGCCTGTCATTCCGCTGATATTAATGGTTCCTACAGCCTCCCCATGCCACTTGCCAAGCAGTACTATGGGTTTATTTGCATAAAGAGTAGGCAGTATGGCCGGTTCAACATCATAGGCATTTCTCTGTGCATAGACATACCCCGCCTGTACCGCACCGCCTATTCCTAAATTAATTGGTAGATTAAGATACTGAAAATGCCGTTCCTGACATATCTTTACAGTATTATCGGTAGAACCATCATTAATAATCAGGTAATCATAATTTGATTCCTGATCCTCTAAATGGCTTATAACATTCTCTATGTTCTGAGACTCGTTATATGCCGGAATAATCACCAAAATCTTAACATCCTGTTTCACCAGACCTGCCTCCATATCATGAAAGACATCTCATTATGAACAGTTTAAACTGATTTGGCATAAAAAGCAATGAAGAATTATAATTTATAATAATCATTATTTTTTTACTAACACTGCTATTGAACAACCAGATAACTACTGACCGCATACACCGTCATTCCGTTAAAATCTAACTGCGACCAACCATTATCGCCTACGGCTGTTCTGATAAGATACTCTCCATTGTGCAGAACCCCTACTACAGTGTCCGCACTTGCTGTACTTGGTTCTGTTCTCAGGTTAGTCTCAATCTTGGCGGTTACCTGCTCATATACGGGCGTGTAAACAGGTCCCTGTGGCGGCGCCTGCTGCCCGGTATCCGCCATGTCGGTAGTCAGATAGCTGGTAACTGCATACAAGGTCTGTCCGTTATATATTACTCTTGACCAGCCGTTATGTCCGATGCCCGTTCGCGTAGCGGTATCTCCATGCATAAGCTTAGTCACAATCGAAGCGTCATTCAACGTACTTGGCTCGGAGCGCAGATTTGTCTCCTGCTTGGCTGTCACTGTCTCGTTTACTTCTGTAAAAATGATTCCAACTTCCGGATTGGCTTCCACCGTCTCGGGAGGAGTTTCGTCTTTTGCTTCAGCCTCCTGCAGATATCCGAAATAAGCAATATTAACATCCGTCTTTTTAGATATACCTGCCACAATTCCCTGTCCGGTATACTGCCACATAGCATGAGTACCTGCGTAGCTTGATGCACTGGTCTGCGGATAAGGCTGGTTCGGATACTGTGCTACCCATATTTTGTATCTTGAAGAAAGAGTATCCGTATTCCACTGTGCATTGCCTTCAAGTTCTCCTTTGGAGGCATAGAACATAGGGGTATAGCCTGCAGCTGATATTTCATCGAGAAATGCGCAGGCAAGCTCAGTTCTTGTGGAAGCATCCAGTCCATACTGTCTGCTGTCCGCTGACTGAAAGTCCTCGCAGTTATAAGCCACCGGGTATGTAATCCTGTATTTGGCAATGATGTCCTTGGTAAATGCGGCTTCTGCCCTTGCCTCTTCTTTTGTAACGGCCGAGGAAAAGAAGTAGGCTCCTATCTTAATTCCTGCTGCCTGTGCCTCCTGCATATTATATCTGGCAGTAGGATCTTCAAAAATTTCTCCTGTTGATTTGGCCCTGTATCCCACACGAATCATGGCAAATTCCACGCCGGACTCCTTGACCTTACTCCAGTCAATAGTTCCCTGATATTTGGATACATCTATTCCTATAGTAACGCCTGAAATCTCATTCTCATTAATAGCGGCTACGGTCACTTCCGCACCGCTTCCTTCATTACCTTGCGCATTGAAATTCTGAGGATCCTGCTCGTCATCCAGCGCGCCTACGGAAACTTCTGTCTGCACATCAGAAACTCCGGTTAAGTCTGCGCCTGCATCCTGTGCACCGGTTCCGGTTTCGTCCATGTTCTCTGTACCTTCATTCCCTAAGGCCGCTTCTATATTATCTAATCCCTCTTCATCCGAAAATTGGGATTCGTCATTTTCAATCAATTCAGGCTGTTCCTGTAGAATTTCCCGCGGGCTTCCGGCGCTTCTCAATAAGGTTATACATACTATAATTAGCGCGATTACGCCTGCCACTCCGACTGCCACCATACCAAACAGAATTTTTCTCCTGTCTATGCCTTCCAGGTTGAAATCCATGTCATCTTCATCATCGTCTGATTCCCAGTCAGCTTCGTCATAATCATTATCTGATTCCCAATCATCCTCGTCATAATCATTATCTGATTCATCTTCTTTGTATGCATCAGCTTCCGATTCAGCCTCATCCCATTCCAAGTCTTCCATATCTAAATTCAGAATTTCTTCATTTTGCGATTTTTTAGTGGGAGCTGTTTTTCTTTTCGTATCTCTTTTCACATTAATTTCCTTGCTGCTTTCTCAACCTGAAACTATGTCCTCAGCATCCTTATTAACATTATTTAGGCAATTGCCTAAAATAATATATAACATAAAGAAATAATGATGTCAACTGCCTTTCCTTTCCGGCATGGAAAAATGATTCTTTCTATATGTGATTCTTTCTATATACGATTTGTCCAATCAAATACCTTGTAGCAGCAATAACAAGGCATACCCCGATTATCAGAGCCGCATATTGTCCAAATCCTTCCCAATCATTTCTATATATCCTGCCTATAAAGGGAATCACCAACACTGTAAAAATGTACCAGAACGCAGGAATAATAAGTTTCAGAGAAAACTTGGGAGCATTACCCTGCTGTAAAGAACAAGTTTCATTGTAAAAATTTATTTTAGAATGCATGAATAGACGCCGGCAGAAGAAGTCTGCTAACGGATATGCAGCGCACATAAATGAAAAATAAGTTGCGGTTCCGATAATGGTATGCAGTCTGTCCTGCGTAAGTATACCGCCTATTAAATCTAGCTTTTCAAGTGCAATAGGAACATAAATGGAAGCCGTAATCCGTATTCCGTTTACAAAGATTGTGAACACATATGCAAAGATAATACTGAAACCAAACCACATATATCCTGACCGCATGGATTTAATTCGATATAAAAAGGAAAACATAAGCATCAGAAAGATTATCAGCATAAACCGACTTCCGGAGCATGTGGGCGCAATCAAAAAATTATAAAAATAATTTACATATCCCATATGCGGAAGGTATTCAAAACGAATACCGCTAAGGACACTGACCCACCACGTGGTGGGGGTCAGTATCCAGCAAAGAACATCGCTATCGCTAATCTTACTGATATATCTCATTACAAATGCAATAATGATTGTCAGAAGGTAGAGCGGCAAATATTTTTTAACAGTTGTCATGCTTTGAAATAATTTCATGTTTCAACCTCTTTCTTATGGCAGAAATCAGCCTATGCAGTCCGTTCAGTCTTTTTTCTGAACAAAGCCGGCGTAAATACAAGTATAAGCAATGCGGCAAAAAGAATTACTTCTTCCGGCTCCGAGCCTATTCTGAAACCGACTGCCAGATTGGATACCTCAAGCGGAAGATGCTGCGGCTGTTTGACATCAGTACTTTCGCCATCAAGATTCCTTACAACATCAAGTACGGCAATAAACGAAGTATATGGAGTTATCATGCTATAGTTTAACCCTATCTGCGTAACTTCTTCCTGTACATCCGGATTTTCACCGCCTGCACCGTAATCAGTCAGGCGTTCCACGCGCTTACGTGCCCACAGGTAACCAAGTGCATCATTTTCTCCTGCTATGGCATCTGCAACGGAAATGCTCTGCGAGTATGCGCCTCCGCCTGTCATTCCGCTGATATTAATGGTTCCTACAGCCTCCCCATGCCACTTGCCAAGCAGTACTATGGGTTTATTTGCATAAAGAGTAGGCAGTATGGCCGGTTCAACATCATAGGCGTCAAAACCTTCAAATGATACATTAATATCTGTAAGGATGGGCGACTGTATGTAGGTGCGGAATTTCTCTGCGACCTCATCTGCCTCTTCTTCCTCTGTTACAATGAACGGTTCACCCTGACCGATCGTGGCAATTCCTTCAATCAGCCTACGGTTGACAGCTCTGCCGATTCCAAAGGAAAAGAACTCAGCCTTATCCATATTTTCATTAACAATCCCGAACACTTCAGCTTCACCATATACATATCCATCGGATATAATTACTATATTACGTGCAACATCCTTATCCGCCGGAGTGCTAAGAGCATCTTCAAGCGCTGCGGAAATCTCAGTGCCTCCGGCACCCTGCTGTTCGCTTATCATTTTTACAGCCTTCTTAATATTTTCTTCAGTTGCGGGAACTGAGCGGTACGCCATTTTATATGATGTTCCCGAAAACAAAATCAGGTTAAAAGTATCCGTTTCCCGCAGTCCCGAAACAAGGTTGTTAATCAATTTTTTTGCAGTATTCAAAGGGAACCCTGACATAGAACCGGATACATCCAGAACGAATATATATTCTCTGGGCGGAATTTCCTCAATTTCATAGCGTTCCGGCGGCTGTATCATAAGCATAAATACGTTTTCATTTTCGCCTTGGTTTACAATCAGACCTGTCCCGATTTCATCTCCGGTAAGCCTATAATCAAGGATGAAATCACGATTTCCGGCATAGTCTGACGAGTCCGCCAGCGTAACGTGCGCACTTGTATTTTCAGTCCAGCCGATATCAATACTGTGTGAACTGCTCGCAAGATATGTAATAGGTACTGCAGATGATACAGTTACATCAATATCGTATTCATCAGTCGGAGGCGTTCCTTCGGAAAGATATGGGGTTCCTACCCATTCCTCCCTGCCGCCGCAGTCATCTATAAGCGGACTTACATAGCGCGGACCGACAACAGTAGGAAAAACGAACTGGTAGTTTCCATCGATAGGCGTAATCAGCTCAGTATAGTGCAACTCAATGCTGACCACGTCTCCCGGCATGATATTAGCTACATCCATAGTGAAAACATTCGATCTTTCCTCAGAAAGCATCGATGCGCTCTTACCTTCGCTTTTGGCAGCCTCAAATTCCTCTTCTGCCTCTTCTTTTTCCTTAATTACAGCCGTCACAAGCTGGTTTCCAATCTGCATCTGCATCCCGTGTATGGTTACCTTAGTGGATGCCGGAAATATATACTGCGCATTGATAGGCTTTGTTCCTTCATTTGCATAAGTCTGCACCACATATGTGTCTGCAATCATTCCGTTTATTGTAACTTTCACACTGGTCTTTTTTAAAGGGAAGCAGTCAACTCCCACTTCCTCGCTCTCCACATAAAAATATGGCGCATAGGTCTTGTCTTCATCTTCCGTCTGGCTTTCTTCTGCATGAACTACAGGCATATAGGTCATGAGAAGCAAAAGTACGGAAAAAATACATAATAATCTTCTTTTCTTCTTCATCTTAATTTTTATCCTCCATTCTTACTCATAATGTGAGTTTGTACCTGTATTAACGATATAATAAATATTTACGTTAATCGCTTCTGAGGATATGATATAATAGGAAAGCATCATAGCTGCATCATTTTTGCATCAAATGAGCATAACTTTTGAATCAAAGTAGCATCATTTTTGCATCAAAGTTGCATCATGACGTCAGATGAAGCCCTCTTACGGATATGGTAAGCATTGACTATGGCGGATTGCACAATACTATATT
>CAMWWS010000062.1 GCA_947178085.1 uncultured Lachnospiraceae bacterium
GGCAAGAATAATCGGAGGTGCCTGCGCAATGGCTCTGGCTATTGCTACTCGCTGCTGCTGTCCACCCGACATTTCAGAAGGTTTATGGTCTTTCCTGTTTTCCAGCCCCACCTTCTTAAGCGCAATGTCCGCAAGCTTCAGCCGTTCTCTCTTGCCAACTCCCCTGTAAATAAGCGGTAATTCCACATTCTCAAGCGCAGTAAGTCCGGCAATCAGGTTAAAACCCTGAAATATAAAGCCTATTTCCTTATTCCTCACATCCGACAGCTCATTGTCACTCATATTGGACACGTTCTGACCATGTAGATAATAGTTACCGCTTGTAGGAACATCCAGACAACCCAGCATATTCATTAATGTAGATTTTCCAGAACCGGACTGCCCGATAATAGCTACAAATTCATTTTCATTAATCGTCAGGCTTACATGATCCAATGCCCTGACCTCATTTTCTCCAGGATTGTATACTTTACAGATATCCCGGACTTCTACCAATGCGCCCATGAGATCCCCTTTCTTTCTTAAAATATATATCATATATATGCATTCATATGCACTTTTCGTATACAGCAATGTTTTCAGTATATAATATATAACGTAAATATTCCATTAAATGTCTTCAAAATATATCTTAAATTTTTCAAAATTTTTTCTTACAGCGTTCTTCATTTTCTTTCAGTTGATTTTTATAATATAAAAGAAGCTTGTAATCAGAATATAGCAATGCCATCTTAATCCAAGCTTCTTTCAACCTTAACAAAACCTTAATTTAATATATTATGTTCAATTGGTCTTCTTTAAAACAGGACTTAATTTTTTGTAAACCAGCATTGTAATAAGCGAAACGACACTACCCTTCAAGAGATTAAGCGGCGCGACGGCATATATTACAAGCGTTATTGTATTATTAATGGCAGGATTAATCTTAGTTCCTATTCCAATGATTTCTTCTAACGGCATGCCATACAGTTTAGCAAATGCCGGAATCAGATAAACCGCATTAAATGCGCTTCCGAATATTGTCATACACAGAGTTCCTATAACGCATCCAATAACAGCTGTTTTTTTACTTTTACGGAACAGATATGTAACAGATGCCGGAACCAGTAACGAGCAGCCGATTACAAAATTCGCCATATCACCGACAAATGCCGTAGAAGTATTTTTGAATAACAGTTTAAGCATTATCTTGCAGAACTCAATCATCACCCCTGCTACCGGACCATATGCAAATGCTGCAATCAACGCAGGCAGTTCGCTGAAATCAAGCCTATAAAAAAACGGCGCAAAAGGAACCGGAAAATCCAACATATGCAATATAGCCGCTATTGCTGAAAACATACCTATTATAGTAATTTTTCCTGTTGACAGAATTCTCTCTGTTACGCCTTCCTTCTTTCTGACATACTTCTCCGCCGCATACGCGATTGCTGCCATCAACACAACAACCCCTGCAAACTCCAGAAAGAAAACTACATTCTCCTGAATACTTTTTACTAATCCATTCATTTCTTTTTCCTCCATTTTTCTTATTTAAAATATTAAAAGGAAAATCTTCGTTATCGGCAAAAAGTGCAGTTTTGTTTTAATAGCAAAAACCCCGGATTTATATAATCCGGGGCATACTTATACACATCCTGCTTCTTCTTTCATCCAGACTTTACTGTTGGTTACGGATTCTTACCGTATCGGCCGATTATATCATAAGACTTCACATAGACAATCTCAGTCAACAACTCCGATGCAAGCAGCGGAATTGTTGACACTCGCGGCATTCGCAAAATATACGTGCAAGCACGTCTACTTTGCTCATTGCTCGCGGGAATCAATAATCAGTTCGTGGACTTGTCTGTCATAAGCAGATATCACCACCAGTAGGGAATTTCACCCAACCCCGAAGAATTTTACCTTTATGCACTTGTATTATTGAGCATCTTTACCTATCTTCATTGTCAGCCCAATCCGTTTTTTCTCCAAATCTACGGAAAGTACCTGCACATCAACCACATCGCCGACACCGACAGCTTCGAGCGGATGCTTGATAAATTTGTCTGTCATCTGTGAAACATGCACTAAACCGTCCTGATGCACGCCTATATCCACGAATGCGCCAAAGTCAATAACATTGCGGACAGTGCCTTTTAAAATCATGCCCGGTTTCAAATCCTTCATATCCAGCACATCGCTTCTTAAAATAGGTGCAGGCATATCATCACGCGGGTCCCTTGCAGGTTTTTCCAATTCCTTCAATATATCTGTCAGGGTAATCTCGCCGATGCCAAGCTCCTCTGCAAGCTTCTTTTTATCCTTGATTCTTTTCTCCAGACTGCTTACTGTCGCTTCTGTTTTCTCCACAGTCTGCGCGGCAGTATGTGTATTTTCAAGTGAAACGCCGCCCATTGCCGCTGCAAGTGCTTTTCCCATAGCAGTGTTGGTATTGCGTATAACAACCTCTTTCTGTTTCTTCGGCTTTTCCTTTGTTACAGGAGCTTTTTTGCCTGCTGCTTTCTCAGCGGCAGCCTTTTTCTGAGCTTCCCTGACGTCCGCCATCGTCAATCCCATCTTATCCAGAAGCTTTTTAGCAGCTTCATAGGATTCAGGATGCACGCTTGTGGCATCAAGTGGATTGTCTCCATCCGTAATCCGCATGAAACCTGCGCACTGTTCAAAAGCCTTCGGTCCAAGCTTGCCCACCTTTAGCAATTGATTCCTATTTGTAAAACGTCCGTTTGCTTCTCTGTAATCCACTATGTTCCTTGCAATTACCTTGGTTACGCCGGAAACATATTCAAGCAGTGAAGCTGACGCCGTATTCAAGTCTACGCCAACCTTATTAACGCTGTCTTCCACGACGCCGCTTAAGGCATCGCTTAGCTTCTTCTGGTTCATATCATGCTGGTATTGACCGACTCCGATAGATTTAGGATCTATTTTAACAAGCTCTGCAAGAGGATCCTGTAATCTTCTTGCAATGGAAGCCGCACTTCTCTGACCTACATCAAAATTCGGGAATTCTTCTGTCGCAAGCTTGCTCGCAGAATATACAGATGCTCCCGCCTCATTTACAATCACATATTGTACAGGCGTATCCAGCTCTTTAAGAAGTTCTACTATTACCTGTTCCGATTCTCTTGAAGCGGTACCGTTTCCTACGGAAATCAGGGATACATTGTATTTTTTGATTAATTTTTTCAGCTCGGCTTTGGCTTCCGCAACTTTGTTCTGCGGAGCTGTCGGATAAATCACCTTTGTATCAAGCACCTTTCCCGTCGCATCTACCACTGCCAGTTTGCAGCCGGTCCTGAACGCCGGATCCCAGCCAAGCACTACTTTACCTGCAATCGGCGGCTGCAACAGAAGTTGTTCGAGATTCTTTCCGAATACAGAAATCGCTCCATCCTCTGCTTTTTCAGTCAAATCATTCCGAATTTCCCGCTCGATTGCCGGTGCAATCAGTCTGGCATAACTATCAGATATAACATCTTCTAATACCGGAGTTGTGACACTATTGTCATTTTTAATTACTTTCGTGCGTAAATATTGTAAAACACGCTCTTCCGGTGCAGCAATCTTAACAACCAGAAACTTCTCGTTCTCTCCTCTATTGAGTGCAAGAATACGGTGTCCCGCCGCTCTTTTTACAGGTTCCTCATAATTATAATACATCTCGTATACGCTCTGCGCCTTTTCATCTTTGGCAGTACTTACGAGTTTTCCTTCTTCCATAGTGATATTTCTGATATATATACGGTAATCCGCTTCATCGGAAATCATTTCCGCAATGATGTCCTTTGCTCCCTGAATTGCTTCTTCAACACTCTTCACCGACTTAGCCTCGTCTTCATCTTCATGAAGATATTTCACTGCTTCCTCTTCAATCGGTGCAGTTGCTTCCTGAGCCATGATATAATCTGCCAGACCATCCAGTCCCTTTTCCTTCGCCACGCTCGCCCTTGTTTTTCTCTTCGGACGATATGGGCGGTACAGGTCATCTACAACAACCATTGTCTCTGCCGCGACAATTTTTTCCTTTAACTCTTCCGTCAGTTTACCCTGTTCCTCTATGCTCTTTATTACCTGTTCCTTCTTTTCTTCAAGATTCCGCAAATATGTAAGTCTCTCATACAGATTACGCAGCACCTCATCATTCAATGATCCCGTTGCTTCTTTACGGTATCTGGATATAAAAGGAATCGTGTTTCCTTCATCAATCAGTTTTACGGCAGCTTCTACCTGCCATTTTTCTACTTTCAATTCTTCTTTCAGTTTTAAAATAATATCCATGTGTTATAACTCCCTGACGTTTTCTTGTAACCGCGCCATAGCCGTATCAGCATGTCCGAACTATGGCAACTATTACATTATACATAATTTTTCATCCAGATGCAACGCTTGAAATTAATATGCTAATTTATCTGGATTTTCTTATTTAGCCATGATATAATAAGCTCAGGCTCGGCAGCCGGAGAAAACACAGGAGAATTATTTATGGATTTTCACCAGAATACAGTACCGGAAACGGATAACAATAATCAGAATAATGTAAATTATACTACTGATACCAATGACGGCACTCAGTATAATCAGCCAGTGGAAGATACTGTTCAAAACACAAACGGTGTTTCAGAGCAGGCGCAAATGCCATATGTGAACAGCTCGCAGTCTCCGTATCAGCCTCAGCAGACATACGGAAACGACATTCAATCTTCGTATCAGGTTCAACAGCCATACGGAAACGAAGGCAGATATCCTTATCAAAATAATCAAAATAATTCTGCTCCTAATTATCATAATGGTAACCCATATGCCAATAATAATGGCAATCCATATTATGGGAGCACTGCGCAGGGTACAAATACCGGATACAATAACAATAGTTATGGTAATAGTGGCTACAACTATAATAACAATGGCTACAATCCTAACTATGGACGCTATGCCTACCCGGTAAATGTTTCGGAGCCTGGCAGCAAATTAGCCACTGCCGCTATGGTTCTTGGTATTATTTCTATTATTTCATGCTTTACATTCACGATTTATCCTGCGTTTATTACAGGAGGCATTGCTATTGTACTTGCACTGCTTTCCAAAGGCAGACGTCCTAAGTTACTAAATAATGCGCGAATCGGTATTATATGTGCAGTAATCGGCTTAGTTTCAAATACAATGCTGATAACCGGCGTTACTGTACTATATTTCACCAACGATGACTTCAGAGCGAGGGTTAATCAGAATTATGAAGAACAATATGGTCAGACTATTGATGAAATGCTGAAAGAAATATTAGAGGACAGCGGATATTCCTATTAGCTTTTTTGAAGAGGAGCAAATGTATGATAAACGGAATCAATTCTTTAGCAAATTCATATGATTTATATCCTTCTGCTACTTATGAGGGCTATACCGGAAGTACTTCTCAAACTCAGGAAGACGGTGACGGCGGTCATCAGATTATCCGCAATCCCGGTCAATCAACAAAAAAACAGGCGGGGCGGGAATCCTCTCCGGCTGAGTGCGAGACCTGCAACAGCCGCAAGTATCAGGATGGCTCTGACGAAAATGTTTCTTTCAAGTCATCCACCCATATTTCTCCTAATGCAGCAGCATCCAAGGTAAGAAGCCATGAGCAGGAGCATGTTTCCAACGCTTATAAGAAGGCAGCCCAGAACAATGGCAAGGTTCTGTCATGTAATGTTGCCATTCATACTGCTGTTTGTCCTGAATGCGGCCGTACCTATGTTTCAGGCGGAACCACTTCCACTCAGATTCGTTATTATAATGAGGAAAACCCTTACCAGAAAGAAATGAAATCCTCCGATGCCGTAAACAAGTATCGCGGAATGAATGTTGATATAGCATGTTAAAAATTATTTGGAGTACATTTTATGGATAACTTAAATAAATTTAAATCTTCAGAAGAATTAAAGGCTTTTGCAAAAGAGCATCTATTTGGGAAATATGGCATAACTATCGGTGCTTGTGTCGTTGTTAATCTGATTACATTATTTGTCTCCTATTATTCGACAATATTTCTGAACACGAAAACAATTTACGGAATTATTCTAAATTTTGTGATATCCTTTGTCATTTCTGTTCTGACAGGTGTATTTACTTCAGGAGAAAAATATTTTTATTTAAAAATAGTCTGTGGCAAACCTGTTTCATTAAGCGATGTTTTCTATGGATTTAAGCTGTATCCAAATAAAGCAGTATTGATTCAGTTGTATCTTTCCATTTGGATTTATATTTCTATGCTTCCCCAAACAATTTTTACTTATATACTTCTGCTTTATCCGGGTAATGCCATACTTACATTATTTTACTATCTCTCTACGATTCTATATTTAGTGGTATTAGTTATGATTTCTCTTATTTATTCACAGACATTTTATCTGCTGCATGATTTTCCGGAATATTCTGTCAGCCAATTATTATCTACCAGCAGAAAGCTGATGAAAGGCAGTAAAGGAAGATACTTCTATCTGACCGTAAGTTTCATACCATTACTGCTGCTCGGAATTTTATCATGTGGAATCGCATGTCTCTGGATTGTGCCATATATGAATACAACTTATACAGAATTCTTTCTGGACTTAATGAAGAAAAATCAAGTGTCGGATTAATGTCCGACACTTTTCCATTTCAAATATGCATTTATAAAAGGGTCAATCGCCCCATCCATAACCGCATCCACATTACCTGATTCTTCATTCGTTCTATGATCTTTTACCATTGTATATGGCTGCATAACATATGAACGAATCTGATTGCCCCATCCGATTTCTTTTACATCTCCGCGGATATCGGAGAGTTTTTCGGCGTTTTCTTCTTGTTTAAGCATATACAGTTTTGACTTCAGCATCTGCATTGCCTTATCTTTGTTCATGTGCTGGCTCCGCTCATTCTGACACGTTACCACTATTCCGGTCGGGAAATGTGTAATTCGTATTGCAGATGAAGTTTTGTTTATATGCTGACCGCCTGCGCCGCTGCTTCGGTAGGTGTCTACACGGATATCCTCATCTTTTACCTCTACGTCCAAATCCTCTTCAATGTCCGGCATGACGTCTAATGAAACAAAGGAAGTCTGGCGTTTCCCTTGCGCGTTAAAAGGCGAAATACGTACCAATCGATGCACGCCCTTCTCGGATTTCAAATATCCATATGCATTTTCACCGTTAATCTGAAAGGTTACGGATTTAACTCCGGCTTCATCACCGTCCAGAAAATCCAGCACCTCCAATGAAAAGCCTTTTCTTTCCGCCCATCTGGTATACATACGATACAACATACTGCACCAGTCACAGCTCTCTGTTCCGCCGGCTCCGGCATTCAATTTTAAAATAGCATCATTTTTATCATATTCACCAGACAGCAGTGTATTGATTCTAATCGTTTCAAAAGCTTCTTTGAATGATTCCAATTCCTCACTGATATCCGGAATAATAGCAGGATCATTGTCCTCGTATCCCATTTCAATGAGCGTCATTATATCTTCATACTGGCTCTCTAATCCCTTCATCGTATCCACGATATCTTTAAGGTTCTTAGATTCCTTCATCTTCTGATTGGATTTCTCAGGGTCATCCCAGAATCCCGGAGCCTGCATTTCCATATCCAATTCTTCAATTCTCTTTTCCTTAGCGGCTAAGTTAAAGTGAATCCCTCACTTCCGCTAATGGACTTTCGTAACCCTGAAGTTCAAACTTCATATTATCTAATTCTACCAATAACGTCACCCTCTTTCTTAATTCACTGAAACCAATTAATCATTGCTATAATATATGCACTCTGCTGCACTAAAAATATTTTATGCCTTGTTCCTGCCGCAGCATTGTTTATATTTTTTCCCGGAACCGCATGGACACGGGTCATTAGGATATACTTTGGTATCGGCACGCTTAACAGGAGCTTTGGGAGCCGAATCATCCTTATTCGTTCCGGTCACCTTCGCTACCTGCTCTCTTTCAACCTTTTGTTCAATACGAACACGGAACAACAAACGAACTGTTTCTTCCTTGATATTCTGCGTCATCTCATCGAACATCTCATAGCCGCTCATTTTATACTCCACGAGCGGGTCTCTCTGCCCGTATGCCTGTAAGCCAACGCCCTGACGCAGCTGATCCATATCATCAATATGATCCATCCATTTCCTGTCAATTGCCTTTAACAAAACAACACGTTCTATTTCACGTATAGCCTCCGGCTCAGGGAATTCCGCTTCCTTACTTTCATACAGTTTGACCGCCTCTTCTTTTAACTGCTGCTTTAGGCTGTTCTTCTTCGGTTTCAAAACCCTCTCTGCATTTAAAGGCTGAAGAGGTATTATCGGAAGCAGAAGAGAATTTAATTCGCTGAAATTCCAATCCTCAAAATCACTGTCGTCTCCGATGCATATGTCGATACAGTTTTCCACGGTATCCGTAATCATCTTATAGATAGCGTCCCGCATGCTTTCGCCGTTGAGCACGCGTCTTCTCTCTTCATATATAATCTCCCTCTGCTCGTTCATGACCTGATCATATTCAAGCAGATTCTTTCTGATTCCGAAGTTATTGTTTTCTATCTTCTTCTGTGCAGATTCAATAGCCTTCGTCAGCGCACCATGCTCTATCTCCTGTCCCTCCGGAATGCCCAGTGCATTGAACATAGCTATCATTCTATCGGAACCGAAAAGTCTCATCAGATCATCTTCCAGGGAAATATAGAATCTCGATTCACCGGGGTCTCCTTGCCTTCCGGAACGTCCACGAAGCTGATTATCTATACGTCTTGACTCATGCCGCTCCGTACCGATAATCTTAAGTCCGCCTGCAGCTCTGGATTCATCATCCAGTTTGATATCCGTACCACGGCCCGCCATGTTGGTTGCAATCGTAACAGCGCCATGGATACCTGCATCCGCTACAATCTCAGCCTCCATTTCATGGAACTTCGCATTCAACACTTTATGATCAATTCCCCTCTTTTTTAAAAGAGCGCTCAGTTCTTCCGAAGCTTCAATCGTAATCGTACCAACCAGCACAGGCTGGTCTTTGGCATGTGCCTCTATGATTGCTTCTACAATGGCATTCAGCTTTTCCTTTCTGGTCTTATACACAGAATCCTGCCTGTCCGTTCTGGCAACAGGCTTATTCGTGGGAATCTCTATAACATCCATACCGTAGATATCGCGGAATTCCTTCTCCTCTGTCAGGGCTGTACCAGTCATACCCGCTTTTTTCTCAAATTTATTAAAGAAATTCTGGAAAGTAATAGTAGCAAGCGTCTTACTCTCCCTTTTGACCTTTACATGCTCCTTAGCTTCAATCGCCTGATGCAGACCGTCGGAATAACGCCGTCCCGGCATGATACGTCCGGTAAATTCATCTACAATCAATACCTGATCGTCTTTTACCACATAATCCTGATCGCGGAACATTAAATTATGCGCACGCAGCGCCAAAATGATATTGTGCTGGATTTCAATATTCTCCGGATCTGCAAGGTTTTCTATCTGGAAGAACCGCTCCACCTTAGATACGCCTTGCTGCGTCAGATTGACCACTTTATCCTTCTCATTCACAATAAAGTCGCCTGTCTCTTCACGCTCCACACCCATAATGGCATCCATCTTGGACAATTCTTCCATATCTTCACCACGGGTGAGCTGTCTGGCAAGAATATCGCATGCCTCATAAAGCTTAGTTGATTTACCGCTCTGTCCTGAAATGATAAGAGGTGTTCTTGCTTCATCAATCAGAACGGAGTCAACCTCATCGATAATCGCGTAGTGCAAATCCCTGAGTACCAACTGTTCTTTATATATAACCATGTTGTCACGCAGATAATCAAAACCAAGTTCATTGTTAGTCACATAGGTAATATCACATTTATATGCTTCCCGGCGTTCTTCGGGTTTCATGCTGTTCAATACGACACCGACTGTCAGACCCAGAGACTCATGAACCTGTCCCATCCACTCCGCATCACGTTTTGCCAGATAATCATTGACAGTAACAACATGTACGCCTTTTCCTTCCAATGCATTCAGATAAGCCGGCAGCAAACATGTCTGCGTCTTACCTTCACCAGTTTTCATCTCGGCTATGCGCCCCTGATGAAGAATAATGCCGCCAATAAGCTGTACATGATAATGCTCTGTTCCAAGTACACGCCTTGCCGCTTCTCTCACTACCGCATATGCATCAACAAGTATATCGTCCAGAGTCTCACCATCTTCTAAACGCTTCTTAAATTCCCTAGTCTTATCTTTTAATTGTTCATCACTCAGTGCCATCATTGAATCTCTGAGTGATTCAATCTGATCAACCAAAGCGTTAATACGCTTTATCTCTCTTTCACTATGTGTTCCAAAAATTTTCTGTACTACGCCCATTTTTACTCCCATCTGTGCATAATCGTGCATACCGGTTTATTACCGTCCGGTCACGCCAAAATGCAGCTTAATTTCCTTTTTACAGAAAATACCAAACTATATTGTAGCAGATTTGCTGTATAAATTCAACCTTACGGGGTGGGGGATATGTGAATATTTTATAAAAATATTATGG
>CAMWWS010000063.1 GCA_947178085.1 uncultured Lachnospiraceae bacterium
GTGGTATACTTTTTCAGTTCTGTAGAAAGCTGCTGCAATACAGAAATACCTTTTGCTCCATCTATGCCGTCCAGTCTGTTTCCCATTATCAAAAGCAGAAAAAGTATGATGCTCATTCCCACCAGAATCCATTTTATTGCATTTTGAAATTCGTACAGCAGTCTGTCTTCATCCTCCGGAAGCTTGTCCCAATAGCTGAAAAAGAACACACCTGCCAATGCAATAATCAATTCCATATAAACGCTGTTTTCCAGACTATATTGACACTCCACTTTAATAAGCTTAGTATAGTTTACAAGCAGAGACATGTTGCTAAGCATGAAGAAATATACAAACGCCATCTGCATGATTCTTTTTATGAACTCTCTTTGTGGCTCGTATACAAGGAAAAAAAACATAAAGCAGATTCCCATTAGTACGATGCTTATCACATTTCTGTTTATGAATAAAAGAAAATATCCGACCAATGCTATGATAAAATAAAACTTCTGCTTCACCTTATCCTTTGCACTGCAGTATTCTCCTGTTGCTATCACATTAATAAGTAGTAAAAATGAAGCTAATGCCTGCTCATCCTTAATAAGTGGCTGCAGGTTAAATGCATATGCAGCATCTATCATAAAATGCCACAGCAATCCTGCATACACTATAAACGCACATACCATACTTATATCTATGTATATCTGATACATTTTCTCCACAGATGCCAAAAAGAACAGCATAATAAGCACTATGGTGAAAATATTGTTTTCATTACAACCGGTCATATTAACGCAGTCTATTACAATCTGCAGGATATTCCATATGAGGCATATTACAAGCAGGAAATCCAGCTCTTCCCACGTTCTTTTATCTTTGTTTCGTTTCTTTTTTTTCTTCCATCTATCTATCCACAACAGTCCGCCAATAGCAGTTATTATATATACTATCCATGTTCTGACGGATATACCGCTTAGGCTCCATTCCTGCATCACTAGTATAAACGCAGCAAAAGCGCATATTCCGAATATATTTTTCCGTTTCATCATGCACTCTCCTGCACTTTTTTATAAACACGGCAATCTCTCATTGAAATCTATTGTAGTAAATCCTGAAATACGGTGACTCTAAAACTTCTGTATAATATAAAGATAACTCTCCCGCCATTTCCTCTCCATTTTTCGTTATCACAACATGTATCCTATCCGCATTCCGCAGTTCCTCTCTGGAAACAACCTTCAGTGAAATGTCATTCAACATATATTGTGCCAGATAGGCAGACATTTCATTATCATTATACAAATAGAGAGCCTCGTCTTCTTCTCTGACATCAAGCATTTGATGAACCTGCCAGAGCAGTTCAATATCTTCCCTCCGGTTTGCATTTTTCTCAATAATATAACATCTTTCCGTATATAATACCAAAATAAGCTGTAGCATACAGATACCGGACAAAAGTCCCCTCCATCTTCTGCCTCCATCAGTCAGCCATACTATTCCAAGTATCAGAATACTCCCGAGTCCACCGGCAATATAGGCATATAAAACCATCTTATTGGCATTTCCATCCGCCAGATTCAACGCATATAAGACACCCATCACAGAATCTCTATTGACAGTTGTTATGCTTCCGGTATTAATCAGGCTGTATATCATGAAAAAAAGTATGTTTGACAGTGTTATAAGCCAGAGCAGTCGTTTCCTTAACTCAGGTTTCGCAAGCAACTGTGCAATTCCAAATGCCATGATAAGCGGTAAGGTATTTTCATGATATCTTCCATACAATATGCCATCCAGTCTAATGCCTCTAATCCAAAAAAATGTTGATATCAAAACGGCAGCTATATGTGTGAGCAGGCACCAAAGGAAAAACCATTCTTTCCATGAGCATGCCTCATTTTTTACCAGGCACGTCAGAAGCTCCTTTGCCTTTTTAAGTAAGAAAGCCATTCCCCAGTAATATAGACCGAAACTGGCACAGCCAAGATAAAAAACTTTGCCTGCAAAGCCTGCCAGGAACCGATACAAGCCCTCAAGTGAAAATAAATACCGAATTTTTTCCCACTGGCCTGAATAATCGTTGATGCTAACCATACTGCTGTAATGTTCAGATGCCACTCTGCTTATCGCTCTCTCCTTTATTACTCCAGACAAAAGCAGCAAAATTACCGCAAGGACCATTATTGATATAATAAGCAATACTTTCTTGTGTTTGACTTCTTTTTCTTTTCTAAAATATGCTGCCGCTGCCATACACGCAATTGTTGCCAGGAAAATCCCGACTGTACGCATATGCACCGTATACATATAGCCTGCGGTCAGAATAACAAGGATTCCGCTCGATATATCCAAATGTATAAACCATCTATACAATCCATACGCCATAAGTAGATATAAAAAAGTAAGCAGTATCTCCGGAATAGTTGTCTGCGCATATGTAACATAAGAAACATAAAACACGGAAGCTCCGCTTATAAACGCAACAATCTCTGCCTTCATACCATCGCATATCTTAGTAAGCAGCTTATATACAATCAGTGTACATATTCCCAGTAAAATAAAATTAACTGATACCATACATCTGTAAAGTATAATCGGATTGGAAATCAGTTTCATAAAAGGAAGCATAAGCAGTCCATAGCCGAAAGAATACCATGTATTCAGCGATACAACCTCTTTCCAATCCATACCTGCCATATCGGCTGCATGCGCCCAGTAACCGAATTCCATTTTCACCATAGTGACCGGTCCGTATATCTTAGGAAGCACTATTAATGCAATACAAAACCATATGCATAAAAAGCAGCCTAATATCAAGTATGGAGTTTTTTCCGGCTTTGATTTTACAAACATTTTCATATCTTACGCTGTCATCTGACTTACAGGAAAATAGTTAGCAGTTCCCCACTAACTATTCCCTCATAAGCTTATGCCCTTTTTCCTATCTGTATTTGTCAAAGCTTCCGGCAGGCGCTTTTATAAGTACGTAAACGCCAAATCCATTAGTGTTAACAGCAATAACATTAGGATCCGCCGATAAATTAGGCAGAATGCTGACTCTGCCGCCTTCCTGAATAAGCATTACTGCATAATCGCAGTCTGCCTGTCTGAAAGATGCAGGTATACCTATAGCAATACTGATTGGCTGGTTGATATCAACTACCTTCTTTCCATTCAGGAATGCATTCAGATCCAACTCAGGACCTTTAACTGCCGCTACATTATCTGCAGCTAATACAGCTAGCCCATAGTTGATGCTGGCTGTCGCAGCCGGACCATGTACTGAATCCACTACGTTCATCTTGACAGAACCGATATTTGCCGCACCAAATGCTGCAAGTACATCAGCTGCCGGAGTAATTACAGCAACGCCGTCAACAGATTTTGCATGGTAAACTCCGTTTACTGTTGAAACCAGCTTAACTCCCGATGCAGTAACTACTGCTTTGCTTGCAAGCGATACACCCGCAGATGCCGCGCCTGAGCTTGAAGATGCAGCAGACTCTGCGCTCCCGCCTGAGCCTGACGGTGCTGTAGATTCCGTGCTCTCGTTTGGCGTACTTGGCGCAGGTGTCTCACTGCCATGAACATCGTGCACAGTTACATCATGCACAGCTACTCTGGCAACCAAATCGCCGGGATTAGCGCTTGCAGCCAATGCCGGTGCAGCCACCAACATAGCGGACATGGCAAATACACCGATGTTCTTAAGAACCTTCTTACTAACCATCTCTTTTTACCTCCTTGTTAGATTTATATATAACAGAGACTATGCCTCCGATATATATCACATTTACATATTTCCAGACATTACCAGTATTGTTTAGCATGTTTCGTGAAATATATACATTTATGAAATACATCACCGGTATTCGGAAATTCAGAGATAAATGAGTATATTGGCATTTCATGACCATTGTTTTGACGGTTCAAATTATATCAGGCGGCATCTGTATCGAATACCTTATTCATCAGCATACGCTTTTGGTTCATGGTTGAATGGACATACAGATTTAAAGTAATCTGTATATTAGAGTGTCCAAGTATTTCGCTTAAGCTTTTTACATCTACACCCTGTCTTACACACAGACTGGCAAAATAGTGCCGCAGCATATGAAATTTAAAATGCTCTATTCCACATTTTTTCAATATTGCCGCGAAACGGTACTGCAATGTTCTTGTTTCCGCCCATTCTTTCTTTTTACCTACTATCAGATAATCTTTTTCCTGCTTTCTGTTTTTCTTTAATGTCCTCATAAGAATATCCGGAATGGGAATGCTTCTCACTGAGGTAATGGTTTTGGGTGTCTGTACTTTTACAGCTGTAGCGGTTGTTTCCATATTAAAGTCTTTTATTCTCTGCATATTTTTGCTGATTTTCAGCAAGCCTTCTTCAAAATCAATATCTCCCCATGTCAGGGCACATAGTTCTCCGATGCGGATGCCGGTATAATATGCCAGCAGGATTCCAACACATGTTGAATCGTCTGTATGGGAATATAAATATTCTGCCAGTCTCTTCATGGCAGTATCCGATGGTAATTCCAGCTGCTTCGGACATCTCTGCATTACTTTATTTACAAGAATCGGAAGATTATAGTTATACTCCGCAGACACATATGAGAATGCCTGTCGGAAAATTCCGCCTATATTACGGGCATACGAAGCTGAAATCTTTGAGCCGTCATTTGCTTTTCTGATGCTGCTGATATACTCATTAAAAGCAGCATTTGTAAAATCATCAGCCTTCTGCTTCGCTATACTATCCGATATATAAAGCCTGACAAGCTGTTTATAACAGGCGTATGTCGATTCCTTCCATACACATTTTTTATCCGCTATCCAAATATCCACAACCTGCTTAATTGTTAAGGTACATTTCTGTGTCTGATTCTCCTGTTCAGCCAATAGACTTAACATTTTTTCTTTGCATTCCTTATAGGTACTTCCATATACGGAACGATACTTTCTTGTTCCGGATTTAATGAAGTTCTGGCGTATGCGCCCTTCCCATCTTCCATCTTTCCTTCTATATATATTTAGTCCTCTCTTTGCCATAATTTTTCCTCCTGATTTGACCACCATTTTGACGGTCAAAAAATAATAATTATTGTTATCAGCATATTTTACCATCATCCTACAACGTTTTGTTGTAATTTGTAATATTTGCACAATAATATAGAAAAATTACCAAATGCAAAACTACAAATTTTTCAACAAATTAGGGTTGCAATATAAGTCGTAAAATGATAATATATCCTAAGATTAAGTGTTTGTGTATGAAAATGTTTCGGACATAAAACGTATTTCATAAATGTATATATTTTACGAAAGAATGGTCTCTAAGAATTGCAATAAAAAAGCAAAAAGCATTTGGATTTTCTATTTTCCAAATGCTTTTCTTTTTACTTATTTTTTGAGATTTAATTACTAAAGTTTACAAAGTTCATAATCCGACAGCGATTAGTCTTGCCAGATTTCTTTACCAAGTGAGTCAATAAACGTTGCCAACTCATCTGACATACGTTCCGCTTCCGGAATCCTGATATGTCCCGGCGTCCCGGTTCCGTTATTTGTGTAAAGGAAATGAAAGACATTAGTGTCATCAAGTTCATGACTAACTTGGTCAATTGCCTTATCCCAGTTTTCATTATGACCGAGTATGGTCGTTGTCAGTATTATGACCGCTTTCGGATATATTTCCCGAAGTCTGCGAATGAAGGCTTTATATTCCGCACGCCAATGTACGGCCCTGTCGCCTTCATAGTCAGAAGCCATATAATCCTCCGGATTACTGTCATTCTGACCTATTGCAACTATGACTACATGAGGTATATACCGGTTGAAATCCCACGTTTTAGGTTCTTCCAACGCCGTATGATACTGAATTTTATCATATACCTCTTCCATTCCAATGTATTCCGGTGCTGCAAACCAGCCTGTATTATGCAGCAGGGCGATGCCGCCCTGCGCAATATCATGAATCTCTGCATTAAGTTTCCTCGCTGTCATCCATGAGTATGAATAAAAGCTGTTGGAGAATTCCCCATCGTGTTCGGGGTCTGCTTTACCCACATAGTCAATCGCTTCCGACACCTCTCCTGCAGAAACGCTGTCGCCGTATACCTCTATCCGACGATTTGGTTTCGCATCCGGTGCAGATATAACCGCGCTGTCCTCTACCTCGAAGCCATGAAAGAAGAACACATGGCATGCATCCATTCGTTTAAACAGAAGGATTTCATGCGTCTTATTCTCCAGACCGGAAGCCAGCTCAATAGTAGCTTTGCCTTCATCAGGAAGCTTCACTTTATCCTGCTTGCCATCAATAATGAACCCAAGATAGCTGCTGAAATAAGCACGGCGATTCTCAACGACTGCATTGATATAAGTTCCGGTAAAACGCATTTTGACATAACTGCACGGATATACAAACTCAGGCAACTTGGGATTATCAAAGTCAATCCTTCCGCTGTATTGTAAATCCGGGTAATCAGGCTCTATAAACATAAATATAAGTCCTTCCTATCTGATTCCTATCTCAGTATCGGATTCTGTTACATGGCTGTGTTTCTTGATATAATCCACGATTTCGTCAAGTTTGGTAAATGCAAGACCAACATAGCTGTCTGCGCAGCCATAGTACAGTGCAATCTTTCCGCTCTCTGGATCATGAATAGTAGCGCATGGGAAGCATACATTAGGAACGAAGCCTCTTTCTTCATACCACTCTTCCGGAGTCAGTAAGAAGTTCTCACATCTGTAGAGTACCTTGGACGGATTGTCAATATCGAGAATCGCACCACCGATGGAATATACATATCCGTTACATGTTCCACTTACGCCGTGGTAGAACAGCAGCCAGCCTTCTGTGGTCTCGATAGGAGCTGCACCGCCGCCGATTTTAAGAGACTCCCACCATTCACCGCTTCTTGCCATTACGTGTCTGTGCTTGCCCCAGTATACCATATCCGGGCTTTCACTTAAGAATATATCACCGAAAGGCGTATGTCCCGAATCTGAAGGACGGCTTAAGAGCATATAGTTTCCGTTAATCTTTCTGGGGAATAACACTGCATTCCTGTTGAACGGAATAAATGGATTCTCAATTCTGGTAAATGTCTTGAAATCTGTAGTCTTAGCCATACCGATAGAAGCTCCATAGAAATCCTGACACCAGATAACATAATAAGTATCTTCAACCTTTACAAGACGGGGATCATAAGCATACAGCGGCATGAAGTCATTGCCATTCTCATCCTTGAAAGCAATTTTATTCGGCTCAAACTCCCAATGAATCGCATCTTTACTGTGTCCAAGATAAATAAATGAAATACCGTTGGTCTGTTCTCCTCTGAACACGCCGATAAATCCATCACCATAAGGCATAACCGCGCTGTTAAAGATTCTCGCAACGCCTTCAATAGGATTTCTGCCTATAATAGGATTTTCGGTATATCTCCAAATAGGCGCGCCCTTCAATCCTTCCGGTTTTTCCTGCCAGGGTACATTTTTTACCACAGGGCTGATCATTTTAATTTCACTCATTTTACTTTCCTCCATTTTTTATTTATATTTTAGCAAAACTCTAACTCAATTAACAGAAGTTCGTCTCACTGCTCTTTCAGAAACTTCATATTATTCTTTATCAGCTCACACCTTTGTGCTACACACTCTACGGAACGCAGTGGGTCTGAAGGTGTATTGAACACATAATCAAGCAGCTTATCAATAGTAGTGACTGCCACATGCATTCTGGTATCGCTCGAAGCGTAGTAGATATAAACATCGCCGTTTTCCGTAGTAATTGCTCCGTTAGTAAATACAACATTGGATACGTCTCCTACACGTTCCGCCTCTCTGGGTCCTATTAAAAGTCCCGAGGGTTCTGCAATCACCTTGGAAGGGTCGTTTAAATCAGTAGCAAAGGCATATATGACATATCTTAATCCCGCAGCTGTATTTCTGACGCCATGCGCAATATGTATCCAGCATTTTTCCGTTTTAATCGGAACCGCACCGGCACCGTTCTTAGACTCCGTAATAGTATGATATCTACGGATGCTGGTCATCTTCTCCTCGTCGATGACCGCATGGGTAATATCGTCGCACAGTCCGAATCCGATACCTCCGCCTGAACCTGTCTCAATGAAATCATCCATCGGTCTGGTATAAAAAGCATATTTACCATTTACAAATTCCGGATGAAGCACGACATTTCTCTGCTGTGGCGAATGCAGCGTTACAAGATTCGGAAGTCTCTCCCAAGTCTTCAAATCCTTGGTTCTGACGATTCCTGCTGCCGCTACTGCCGCTGAGAGATCATTTACTGAAGTGTCCTTGCTCTCGGAGCAGAAAACCCCATAGATATAACCGTCTTCATGCTGCGTCAGACGCATGTCGTATACGTTAGTTTCCTCCGGACATGTATCCGGCAGTAAAATCGGATAATCCCAGAACTTAAAACCGTCCACGCCGTTATCACTCTCCGCCACGCCGAAGAAAGACTTCCTGTCATTTCCTTCGATACGTGCAACCAGATAGAATTTCCCATCTAAATAGATAGCACCGGAATTCATGACCGCATTAACTCCCAGACGTTCCATGAAATAAGGATTTGTCTCAGGATTCAGGTCATACTTCCAAGTCAGCGGAATATGTTCCCTTGTCAGTACGGGGTATTCATATCTGTCGTAAATTCCGTTGTAAAAGTCAGATTTAACATTTTTTCTGGAAATCAGTTTATTGTATTTCTCCAGTTCTTCATAATACTTTTTATGCGACATCATTTGCCCTCCTTATAACCTCTATACACATCCTGCCGTTATGATACGGGCATTTCCACGGTTCCACAATAGGGCTTCCGCTCATAGGCTTCCCATCGGGAGTCACTTCTCTGAACCACTCGGAACCGGGGCGTTTATCTATCACATAGTCTTTAATAAACTGCCATTCCGCTTCTGCCGCCTCTAAGTATTCCTTCTTTTCCGGCTCAAGTTTATATCCGTTTAAGAATCCAACCACAGTCTCCGCCTGCACCCACCAGATCCGGTCCGTATTTACAACGCCCTTTTCACATTCATTGGCAAGGGAATGCCCGTCAAATGCCACCTTATATATCTGCGCGGTCAAATCCAAAATGATAGGCCTAAGCTTGTCCTGATACTGCTTTTCACCTAAAACTTCGATTCCTCTGTCAATCAGCCACGCCGTCTCGATATCATGACCGTAAGAATGCAAATCAATAATCGAATTCATCTCTCTGTCGAAGAAAACCTCCTGACGATGCAGCTTAGGATTGTAAACCTTATCCGCAAACTCATCCAAAATCCATTTTAGACGTTTCTTAACCGCTTCATCTTTGCCTACCCTGTATAACTCGGTATATGCCTCAAACACATGAAGCAAGGTATTCATTGTCTTTTCCGCAATAACGCCGTTTTCGGAAAGCTTGTCATTCTCTATTTCTGTAAAATTCCTGTCGAATGCTTCTTTATATCCGATTTCATCCATGCAGCGGTCTTCGATTATGTGAAAAAGCTCCATAGCCGTATCCAACGCATTCTTATCACCGGAGGCATCATAATATGAAGATAATGCATAGATGGAAAAAGCCTGATTATATGTATGCTTGGTGGTATCCTCCGGCGTTCCGTCATAGCGTACCGACCAGTAGACGCCACCTCTCTCCTTATCAACACAGTACTTTTTCATAAATTCGTATCCATGTTTAGCTTCTTCAAGCAGACTTTCATCCTTAAGAAGCATATATGCATTGGAAAAAAACCATGTAATCCGGCTGTTTAAAATACAACCCTTAGCTGCCTTTTTATCCACATTCAGTTCATGATCCATCCAGCCGTAATAACCGCCGAATTCGTCATCCCTAAGTTTTTTCCAGAATGGAATAATGCATTCCTGCAAGTGCGCCTTTACTTCTTCTACCATCATATCTGCATTAATCCTGCCTTTCGTTAATATATGAATCCGTATAAAATCATTAAAATATTTAATGACAACAAAACCTTATAAACTTTAATTATAAGTATATACTACTTTGCTTTTTATTCAATAATAATTTTAACTTATTTAACAATATTTAACCTGGTCCCGCTTGTATTATTCAGATGACAATACCTCGTACTTTTGATATAATAAGCTCAAGATTAGCATCTTGAGCTGCAAGAATTACTTTGTAATTCTTGCTGAAGAGATTTTTTATCGTTTCTGCGACTATACTTCTAAGAAAATGGAGAATTGCCATGCTATATCATTATACCGATTTTGCCGCCCTCGACGGAATCTTAAGGTGCGCTGAACTCAGGCTCAATAACATACTGAATATGAACGACGCCTCAGAAATGAGATTGTTTATGAACGGCATCTGCAAAGCGGTTGCTGAAAAACTAAGTCAGGATGGCGCAAGTGAAAAAATCCGTAAAACAGAGGCATTCTTCCAAAAGGAAATGGAAGAGGAATTTCATTATTCGGCTTACGCAGCCTGCTTTTCAAGAGACAGGGATGACGCTGCCCAATGGGAAAGATACGGGCATTTCGGTCAGGGTACGTGTATAGC
>CAMWWS010000064.1 GCA_947178085.1 uncultured Lachnospiraceae bacterium
TTTTTCAAGCCGCCGACGGCATACGCGATGTCTGCCTGTCTCGTGGGCTCGGAGATGGGTATAAGAGAAAGCCCAGATTCTTAACGGCTCTTTTTCGCTCTTTTCTTCTTCCCCACCGATATACGGAATTACATTTTCGATCATCTCCGGCCAATCCTTAAAAGTCTTGCCGGCACCTGAAATCGCCTGATATGTAGTCGCCACTACCTCATATGGCTCGAATTCTTTCCATGCCGTCAGCACCGGAGCATAGCTTTGAATGGAGCAGTTGGGTTTAACAGCAATAAAGCCTCTGGTTGTGCCAAGTCTCTTTTTCTGTGATTCAATCACGTCAAAATGTTCCGGATTTATTTCCGGCACTACCATGGGCACATCAGGCGTCCATCTATGTGCACTGTTGTTGGAAACCACAGGCGTTTCGGTTTTAGCATACTCTTCCTCGATTTTTTTAATTTCTTCCTTGGTCATATCCACTGCCGAAAATACAAAATCTACTTCGGAAGCTACCTTTTCAACTTCATTGACATTTAAAACGACGATTTTCTTAACAGCTTCCGGAATCGGAGTATCCATCTTCCATCTGCCGCTTACCGCTTCTTCATATGTCATACCTGCGGACCTTGGGCTGGCTGCAATCGTCGTCACCTCAAACCACGGGTGATTCTCCAACAGCGCAATAAATCTCTGCCCTACCATTCCTGTTCCGCCTAAAATTCCTACTCTTAATTTCTCGCTCATTTAAATTTTTCTCCTTTACCACTGTTGTATATTCTCTAGTCTTCTGCAAGATATTCCTTTTCTATCTGAATTACCTTACGCATGGCTTCCGCCCCCGGAGCTCCTACGGTAAGACGTTTCTCCACGCAGGTCTTTAAGCTTATCGCTTCATATAAGTCTTCTTCGAAAACCGTACTGATACTTTTCAATTCTTCTATACCCAGTTCGTCAATCGCACAGCCTTTATCAATACAGAATAAAACCAGTTTCCCGATTATGCTGTGTGCGTCTCTGAAAGGAACGCCTTTTCCAACCAGATAATCCGCTGCGTCGGTAGCATTTGTAAAGCCCATCATTGCGCTTTTCTCCATAACCGGTTTGTTGAATTTTATGGTTTTACTCATACCGTCAAACAGCGCAATACATCCTTTTACCGTATCTATGGCGTCAAAGGTAAGCTCTTTATCTTCCTGCATATCCTTATTATATGCAAGCGGAAGTCCCTTCATTGTAGTCAGAATTGAAATCAGAGCGCCATATACTCTTCCGGTCTTGCCGCGAATCAGCTCTGCAATGTCAGGGTTTTTCTTCTGCGGCATAATGCTGCTTCCCGTTGCATATGCATCATCAATCTCTACGAAACGATACTCATTAGAATTCCAGATAATGATTTCTTCGCAGAATCTGCTAAGATGCATCATAATCGTAGAAAGTGCAGAAAGAAATTCTATCACATAGTCCCTGTCCGATACGGAATCCATACTGTTCAGAGTCGGCTCCTCAAACCCAAGCAAAGACGCAGTGTAATATCTATCCAGCGGATAAGTGGTTCCGGCAAGCGCTCCCGCACCAAGAGGACAATAATTCATCCTGTGATAAATATCCTTAAGCCTTAGCTTGTCTCTTTTGAACATTTCAAAATATGCACCAATATGATGCGCCAGAGTGACAGGCTGTGCCTTCTGCATATGTGTAAATCCCGGCATATATGTATCAATATTGTCTTCCATTATCTGTATTAATGTATTAAGCAATTCCTTAAGCAATTCATTCACATTGAGAACTTCAATTCTTGTATACAGCTTCATATCCAGAGCCACCTGGTCGTTACGACTTCTTCCGGTATGCAGTTTTTTCCCGGCATCTCCAATGCGCTCTATCAGATTAGCTTCCACAAAACTATGGATGTCTTCATATTCTTCCGTAATATGTAAGATACCATTCTCTATATCCTGTCTGATTCCTGTCAGACCTTTTACAATCTCATTCTTCTCATCCTCAGTAAGTATTCCCTGTTTCTCAAGCATCACAACATGGGCAATACTTCCCTCTATATCCTGCGCATAAAATTTCCTGTCAAAAGTTATAGAAGCATTAAAATTGTATACTAGCTTGTCAGTTTCCTTGGTAAAACGTCCTCCCCAAAGCTGTGCCATTATATCCATGCTCCTTTCCCAGCTATCTGTTACAAATTTATTAAATCTGAATTTGATGATACCATAAATACCCTTATATTTCAATATTACGCTTTACTAATTTTTCACGATTTTTCCAAATTTCCTGTTCATTTAACTTTGTATTTAAAACACACATTTTCAATTCTTTCATAAAATATCTTATAAACACAGAGGAGATATATCAGAATGCCGTCTATTTTATCTTTAGAAAACATTTCATATTCATATCACAATCTTAAAGGTGAGACAGCTGCCTTATCGGGGATAACATTTCAGGTAAAAGAAGGAGAATTTCTGGCAATCGTAGGGCCTAGCGGCTGCGGTAAATCAACCCTCCTCTCTATTATTGCAGGTTTATTAGAACCTGAGAGCGGTGTCCTTTCTTTTAGTCATGCATCCACAATAGGCTATATGCTGCAGCATGACCATCTGTTTGAATGGAGAACAATCTATCAGAATGTTATTCTGGGCTTGGAATTAAATAAAAAAGTAACACAGGAAAATATAGATTATGTATTGCAGCTGCTTAAAGATTATGGGCTTGAATCATTCAAGGACAAAAAGCCCTCCGAACTGTCCGGGGGAATGAAGCAGCGTGCAGCGCTTATACGCACCATGGCTGTTAAACCGGATGTGCTTTTGTTAGACGAACCTTTCAGCGCATTGGATTTTCAGACCAGGATGACCGTATCCGCCGATATCGGCAGTATCATTAGGAGCGCCGGCAAAACCGCAATTCTGATTACCCACGACTTGTCCGAAGCGGTTACTTTAGCAGACAGGGTTCTCGTCTTATCCGGACGTCCGTCAAGTGTGAAATATGAACTGCCGGTTTCTTATGTTATTGACCGCAGCAATGCCCTTTCTATACGAAATACGGAAGAATATCAGACTTATTTCAATATATTATGGAAGGAGTTATCAGATGATTTTTCAGACAAACCGACAGACAGATAAACATAAAAAAGAAATCCTTTCTAATCAACAGGCATTTATTCTTGCTCATCGCAGGCATCATCATATTATTACATTTTTTCGCATTCTTATCCTGATAATTTTTTTAACTGTCTGGGAATTTTCAACGAGAATGGGGTATGTGGATATCTTCTTTTTCAGTTCTCCGACCTCAATTGTCAGACACTTGTACCGAATGATTTCAGATTCATCGTTTTTCAGTCATACCGGAATCACACTGCTTGAAACCTTAGTGAGTTTTCTTCTTGTCACATTCTTAAGCCTTTCTATCGCTATGCTGCTATGGTATCAGGGCAGTCTGTCAGAAATTCTGGAGCCATATCTTGTCGTACTGAATTCACTTCCTAAATCTGCACTTGCGCCGCTTCTCATTGTATGGCTTGGCACGGGTTCCAAGACAATCATAGTTGCAGGCATCTCAGTTGCCATATTTGGCTCCATTATCAACCTATACACGGGCTTTTGCCAGGCGGATGATGATATGCTCAAGCTTATTATTACCCTCGGCGGCAACAGGAAAGACGCCTTATTTAAAGTGATTCTCCCAAGTTCCATACCCCTGATAATCAGCAATATGAAAGTCAATATCGGACTTTGCCTTGTAGGGGTTATCATAGGAGAATTCCTTGCGGCGAGACGTGGACTCGGATATTTGATAATATATGGCTCACAGGTATTTCAATTGAATATGGTTATTACATCAATCATTATTCTATGCGTCATTGCTATGGGACTGTATAAAATTATTCAGAGTATGGAACATCACTATAAAAAGGTAAACTGACAGGTCAGGTTACCTGACCTTTTTATTCCCAGAGAACAATTTTTCCGGAATTCATGGATTTATTCACATCAATGATTCTCTGGTTGGAAGAACCTCTAAACCGCAGACTGATATCCTTAAATTCTTCCACAAATTCTCCATCCACTACAACATCCAGATAAGAGAGCATTTCTTCAGTTTCCTGCCATTTTTTACAGAAATCCTGCAAAATATCTTTATCGTACAGATAACCTGTATAACACCAGACGGACTTTTCAGGATATTTTTCCTTTACACTGCGAAGCAGGGGCAAAAGCCCCTGTTGATTCACGTATTCCATCGGCTCTCCGCCAAGCAGTGTCAGCCCCGCTATATAAGATGGCTCCAGAAGCTCTAGAATTTTCTCTATATCTTCTTTTTCAAACTGCCTGCCATATTGAAAATCCCACGTCATCTCATTAAAACAGCCTTTGCAGTGATGAGTGCATCCACTCACGAACAGAGTGACCCTAACCCCCGGTCCGTTGGCTATATCACATTCTTTAATTTCCGAATAATACATTCATATCCCTCACAGATGTAAAACTCTTTCTTTAATCTCCTGCGTCCGCCCCTGATTCCAGAATTGTGTGCCTATATATCCGCAGGTTCGCCTTGCTACATTCATTTTATTCTGGTCTTTGTTTCCACAGTTCGGGCACTCCCAAATCAGTTTACCGTCGCTGTCTGTCACGATTTTAATCTCTCCATGATAATCACAGACCTGACAATAATCGCTCTTGGTATTCAGTTCCGCATACATGATATTATCATAAATATGTTTCATAACGGCAAGTACTGCATCAATATTATCTTCCATATTCGGCACTTCCACATAACTTATTGCACCGCCGGGAGACAGCTCCTGAAACTGCGATTCAAATGTAAGCTTATCGAAAGCATTGATTTCTTCGGTCACATGCACGTGATAGCTGTTCGTAATATAGCTCTTATCCGTTACACCTGAAATAATGCCAAAACGTTTCTGCAGGCATTTAGAGAATTTATACGTCGTGGACTCTAATGGAGTGCCGTATAAGCTGAAATCAATATTTGTTTCTTCTCTCCATTTCTTACATGCAGCATTCAAACGCTGCATAACCTCTAACGCGAACGGAGTTGCTTCCGGGTCCGTATGAGACTTTCCGGTCATATATCTTGTACATTCGCACAATCCGGCATATCCAAGTGAAATCGTGGAATATCCGCCGTATAGTAATTCATCGATTGGTTCACCCTTTTTAAGCCTTGCCAAAGCGCCATACTGCCACAGAATAGGTGCTACGTCAGATGGTGTACCTTTCAGCCGCTCATGCCTGCACATCAACGCACGCCTGCACAGCTCCAGCCTTTCATCAAATATCTTCCAGAATTCATTTACATCTTTTCCCGATGAGCATGCAATATCTACAAGATTTATCGTCACTACACCCTGATTGAATCTTCCGTAAAATTTCGGTTTATTATTCTTATCATGATACACTGTCAGGAAAGAACGGCAGCCCATACAGGTATAACAATTGCCGTCTTTTAATTTTTTCATAATCTTCTCGGAAATATAATCGGGAACCATTCTCTTAGCCGTGCATTTAGCCGCAAGCTTAGTCAGATACCAATATTTACTGTCCTCATGAATGTTATCCTCTTCTAAAACATAAATCAGCTTCGGGAACGCAGGGGTGATATAAACGCCCTTTTCATTCTTCACGCCGCGGATACGCTGATTAAGCATCTCCTCAATTACCATTGCAAGGTCATCCCTGGTCTGTCCTTCCGGCGCTTCATCAATATACATAAATACGGTAACAAACGGTGCCTGCCCATTGGTAGTCATCAGCGTAATAACCTGATACTGTATCATCTGTACTCCGCGGTTTATTTCCTCCCTGACACGTACCTCAGCAATTTTATTTATCTGCTCCTCCGATACATCAATACCGGCTGTTTCCAGTTCTTCTCTGACAACCCTGCGCAGTTTCTCACGGCTCACCTGTACAAAAGGTGCTAAATGCGCCAGCGATATGCTCTGACCGCCATACTGCGAACTGGCAATCTGTGCAATGCACTGCGTAGCAACATTACATGCCGTAGAAAAGCTCTTAGGCGTATCAATCATAGTCTCACTTATTACGGTTCCGTTCTGCAGCATATCTTCCAGATTGACCAGACAGCAATTATGCATATGCTGTGCAAAATAGTCTGCATCATGGAAATGGATTATACCCTGTTCATGAGCTTCCACTATGTCAGGCGGAAGCAGGAATCTTTTCGTAATATCCTTACTTACCTCTCCAGCCATATAATCTCGCTGTACACTGTTCACAGTCGGATTTTTATTGGAATTCTCCTGCTTTACTTCCTCATTATTACATTCCAAAAGGCTTAATATCTGCTGATCCGTAGAATTGGATTTACGTACAAGAGCACGCCTGTACCTGTAAGTAATATAATTTCTGGCCATAGAATAGGCGTTATGCTCCATCAACTGGTTCTCCACCATATCCTGAATTTCTTCTACACTTGGAGAACGCTTCATTTCTTCGCAACTCTCGGCAACCGTCCTGGAAATTTCATCGATTTCTTCTTCTGAAATTTTTTCCATTCCTTCGACGCTGTTATTTGCTTTTCGTATAGCTGACGAAATCTTCTCCAAATCAAAAGCAACTTCTGCACCGCTTCTTTTAATAATCTTCATACCTGACCCCCAACAATCATGTAAATTACATTTTGATACTATATATAGATTGTATGCACTACATATTGTGCACCGCGCATTGTATACTACATATTGTATCATTATAAAAATATATGTCAAGGTATTGTATGCAATATTTATAATAATATTTTGGATGATATTAGATTTCTTTGTTATTCTTATAACCAATTTCAATATTGGGATAATTTTCGCCAAGATATGTCAAAACTGCCCTTACATTTTCCTCACGTTCAAATCGCAGTTTTCTTTCCGTGTCATCATGAAAATGCAGTATCAGATATGATTCCCTTAGTAGAAATTCACCTGACTCTCCGCTCTCGATTCTTAGATATGCTTTCTGTATATTCAGATATGAGACATATTTTACATTGATAAAATAGCGGTAAAACAGATGACAGTCTCCAAGCCTGCCTTCTCCTGTTCTAACCGCCGCTTTGAATTCTTCTTTTAATATACTTTTATCAACAACTGCTTCGGATTTGGATAAAGAAATGAACTTCATACGCACACCCCGGAAATAGTAAAAAGCTGGAAAAGGGACTCGAACCCTCGACCTACTGATTACGAATCAGTTGCGCTACCGACTGCGCTATTCCAGCTTAACATATGTTATTATAAATGGTTATTTCCCTTTTTGCAAGAACGAATTAATATTTCTGCAAAACTTTGTGGGTGAAAAATTTATTTTTCGCGGGTGAAAATTTATTTTTCGTAGGTGAAAATTTATTTTCACCTTACTTACGGATTCAAATGCACATCTAGCTGGTTGTATGGAATAGAAATACCCGCTTCATCCAAAGCATACTTGATATTTTCCGTTAATCTCCACTTGGTTTCCCAGAAATCCTCTGACGCCGTATGGCAGCGGATTCCAAGTATAACAGCGCTCTCTCCTAAGGAGCTGACAAATACCCTCTTTTCCTGCTCCTGCAATACCTTCTCATCAGTTTCCATAAGCTTTATCAATACTTCTCTTGCTTTACGGATATCTGCCTTATAGGAAATCCCTACGGAAATATCTATTCTACGTTGTGGCATTGCACTGGCATTAATAAGGCTCGAGTTGGACAGAGCGCCGTTGGGAATCACGACGACTCTGTTATCCGCAGTAGCAAGCTTAGTATAGAAAATCTGTATCTCAGTTACAGTTCCCTCATTTCCGTTTTCCGCAATGATATAATCCCCTACTTTAAACGGCTTCATCAACAGAATCAATACGCCGCCCGCAAAGTTAGAAAGGCTGCCCTGTATAGCAAGGCCAATCGCAACTCCTGCCGAACCAAGCAGTGCTACCACACTTGCTGCATCCAGACCAAATCCTGAAGCAATGGCAAAAATCAGAATCACATATAATGTTATTTTAATAAAGGAATCAAGAAATTGCACCACTCCTACATCGGCATTGCTCCTCTTCATGGATTTCTTAAGAATCCGGCGGACGAGCTTGATAAGCTGCGAGCCTATAAAAAAGACAATTAATGCAAGCAACACTCTTATGCCGAAACGTAACGCTTTATCAGGCAGTTCCTGTAGGAAAGATTGTATTAATCCCACATTAATTTCTTCTTCTGCAATTGCTTCTATTTCTGTCAATTCATTCATGCATTCTATTTCTCTTTCTTCCTAACTTTGCTTTTCTCTTTCTCCGTTATCTTTTTAAGTCTTTCGGCTGCCTCCCTCGCCGCCTTTGCCTTTTCTTCAGCTTCCTGCATCGCTCTTTTTGCAGCTTCCTTAGCTTCTTCGGCTTCTATGGCGGTAATTCTTGCTGCTTCCGCAGCCGCACGCTTCTCTTCCTCTTCTTTTGCCTTGCGGATAGCTTCCGCTTTTGCTTTGTCTATTGCAGCTTTTTCTTCCTTAGTATATGGTGTATATGAAAAAATACTAAGTGAAAGGGGAGCACTCACCATTTCAATCGCATAAGGCTTTCCATCCCATTCCTTATCAATAGTCTGCTTTTCCTTTGCATTGACCGTTCCGCTGCCGCCGTATGATACTGCGTCCGTATTAAGAATCTCTTTATATTTACCCTCATATGGCACACCTACGGTAAATTCCTGCTTAGTGTTGGCAAAATTGGCAACTACAACCAAAGTATCTCCTTCCTTATCTGCCTTACGGATATAGGAAAGCATGCATGCCTGCGGAGTAATGCAGTTAATCCACTCAAAGCCTTCCCATGAATCATCTTTTTTATATAACGCGGGAAGCGATGTATATAACTTGTTCAAATCTGCTACAAGTTTATTCAGTTTCTTATGTTCAGGCTGCTCTAGCAGCTCCCATTCTACAGCACGCTCCTCATTCCATTCATTATATTCCCCGATATCCTGTCCCATGAAATACAGCTTCTTACCCGGATGCGTCATCAAATAAGCATAGGTCAGACGCAGATTAGCAAACTTATCCTTATTTTCACCCGGCATCTTTCCGAGCATGGTAGCTTTTCCATGAACAACTTCATCATGTGAGAATACAAGCACGAAATTCTCGCTGTATGCGTAAATCATACTGAATGTCAGGTTATTATGACAGCCGGAACGGAAATATGGGTCATTTTTGATATAACTTAAGTAATCATTCATAAATCCCATATTCCATTTTAGGTCAAATCCTAGTCCGTCATCATTAAGCGCACCTGTCACCTTAGGCCATGCTGTCGATTCTTCCGCTATCATAAGCACACCGTCATTTCTCTTTTTCATAACGGAATTCAGGTGTTTTAAGAATTCCACCGCTTCAAGATTCTCATTTCCGCCATAGATATTAGCTACCCACTGTCCATGGCTCTTACCATAATCCAGATAAAGCATAGAAGCCACTGCGTCCATACGGATACCGTCCGCATGATATTGCTCTATCCAATACAAAGCATTGGCAATCAGATAATTTCTTACTTCCGGCCTTCCGTAATTATAAATGAGCGTTCCCCAATGCGGATGACTGCCCTGACGCGGGTCTGCATGCTCATATAGACAAGTACCGTCAAAGTTAGAGAGTCCATGCGTATCTCTTGGGAAATGAGCAGGTACCCAATCCAGAATGACACCTATATCTGCCTTGTGCATTTCATTCATAAAATACATAAAATCCTCTGCCGTGCCATACCGCGAGGTCGGAGCATAATAACCGATAACCTGATATCCCCATGAATTATCCAACGGATGCTCCATCACAGGCATCAGCTCTATATGTGTATAATTCATTTTTTTCACATATTCAATAATCTTAGGCGCCAGTTCTCTGTAGTTCAGATAGGGACTTCCATCTTCCGGTTTAGCAAAAGAACCAAGATACAACTCATAAATACTGATTGGAGCGTTTACCGTCTGGGTGTTTTTACGTTTTTTCATCCATTTATCATCATTCCAGTTAAAACATTTTATTTCCCTGACAACAGATGCCGTTTCAGGACGAAGCTGCTGTCCGAATGCATACGGATCAGCTTTAAGATAAGTAAGACCGCCTTTTGCTTTCAATTCAAATTTATAGCAGTCACCCTCTTTTACACCCGGAATAAAAATTTCAAATATACCTGAATCCCACAGTCTTCTCATCTGATGTACTCTGCCATCCCAACCGTTAAAATCACCCACTGTGCTGACGCGGACAGCATTCGGCGCCCATACTGCAAAATAAACGCCTTTAACCCCGTCTATTTCCATAGGATGCGCACCAAGCTTTTCATAAATTGTATAATGTATCCCTGCATTAAACTTGTCAGTATCACTTTTTGTAATCTGCGGCTTATAATTATATGCATCCTTAATTTTTTTCAATGTACCGTCTTCATATTCCACGATATAATCATATGAAAAAACGGTCTTTCCCGGAATAAGCGCTGCATAAAAACCCTCTTCATCTACAC
>CAMWWS010000065.1 GCA_947178085.1 uncultured Lachnospiraceae bacterium
ACCGTGCTAAGCAGTATGAATTCGGGCAGGATTACCTGAAAATCAAAGCGTCAGCCGATGACATATTCGGGCTTGGTTATCCATCTTTTGCCGCAGTCCGTCAGAGTGAGTTTCAGATGGAAATACAGTGCCGGATTGAGAGTCGCTGCAAAGAGGCAGGCATAACCCTGTATATGGATGAGAGGCATCATTATGATATATACTTAAATAATGACGGTTGTGTCGTTTTAAGATATACTATCGGCTGTGTCAGCAAAGAAATGCAGTCGGTTCAGGTGCAGGGAAATCATGCCGCAATCAAAATCGCTGCCGATGCGCTGGGATATCGTTTTTATATTATGGAAAATGATACAGAGAAGACAGAGCTTGGTTATGCCGATACGAGATATCTTTCCTCGGAGGTTGCCAGCGGTTTTACAGGGGTAATGATTGGACTTTATGCGGTAGACGATGCAGAACAGACAGCATTGTTTACGGATTTAATGATATCACATGATGAGTAGGTTGCGCTTGCGCAAACTCGCAAGCTGAGAAAGGTGCATGGGTATATGCAGGAGAAAAAATACTTAGGATATAACCATACTATATACGCCTGTTACATTGGATATATTGTGCAGGCAATAGTGAATAATTTCATACCGCTGTTGTTTCTGACTTTTCAGAGCACTTTTGATATTTCATTAGATAGGATAACATACCTGATTACGGTAAATTTTGGTATTCAACTGATGGTGGATCTGGCATCGGCGAAGTTTGTAGACAGAATCGGTTACAGGAGCGCGGCATTGATAGCACATATTATGGCAGCAATAGGATTGATGGGGCTTGGATTTTTCCCATATATATTCCCGTCTGTCTATGTCGGCATTCTGGTTTCCGTTTGCTTCTATGCAGTGGGAGGAGGTTTACTTGAAGTTATTGTCAGTCCCATCGTAGAAGCCTGTCCTACTGATAAAAAGGATGCTGCAATGAGTCTGCTTCATTCATTCTATTGCTGGGGACAGGTGGGCGTTGTGATGCTTTCTACTTTGTTTTTTACATTGGCGGGCATCAAATATTGGCGTATGCTTGCCTGCATATGGGCGCTTGTGCCGGCCTTTAACATCTTTTATTTCCTTAAAGTGCCTGTAAATGCGCTTGTAGAAGAAGGCGAGAGCATGAAGATAGGAGAGTTGATAAAAAGCAGGCTGTTCTGGCTGTTTTTTGTCATGATGGCATGCAGTGGAGCGTCCGAGCTTGCGATGAGTCAGTGGGCTTCAGCATTTGCGGAGTCGGCGCTTGGAATCAGTAAGACGATGGGGGATTTGGCGGGTCCCTGTTTGTTTGCAGTTTTTATGGGAAGCGCAAGGGCTTTTTATGGAAAAAACAGTGAGAAGGTTTCGCTCAGTCAGTTTATGAAGCTTAGCTGCATACTTTGTATTATCAGTTATTTACTTGCCACACTTTCAGGAAGTCCTGTTCTTGCTCTGGCAGGCTGTGCGCTATGTGGACTGTCTGTAGGGATTATGTGGCCGGGGACATTCAGCTTCGCGGCTAAATCAATGAAAACCGGCGGAACTGCCATGTTTGCGTTTCTTGCACTGGCGGGGGATATCGGCTGCGCCGGCGGACCGACGCTGGTAGGCATCATTTCGGAGGCATTTGGTGAGAACCTGCAAAAAGGCCTTATTTTCGCAGCAGCGTTTCCTGTTATTTTATTATTATGCTGCCTTCGTATTAACAGGTCACAGAACTGATATGTACTAACTATGATGTTATCACACTGCTATTAAGCTTTAATATGGCGACGCAGGAGGTATAACGCCAGAATATTCGGAATAACCATAAAACCATTGATTAAGTCGGTACACTCCCAGACCAGATTCATGGGAATGATGGCACCAATATATATCATCAGAATATAAAGCAGTTTATAATACGGAATACCTTTTCTTCCTACAAGGTATTCCGTTGCCTTTTCACCAAAATAAGACCAGCCAATCAGGGTGGTAACGGCGAAGGCAATCAGCGAGATTGATAGGAAGGCGTCGCCTACATACGGCAGATGTGCAAAGGCTGCCGAGGTCAGCCCGGTAGACGGCACATTCTTTATGGAAGCAGGATCATACAGCATATTGGATACTATTACCAGACCTGTAACCAGACACATTACCACAGTGTCCCAGAATACGGCGGTCATGGATACATATGCCTGATGTTTCGGGTCATCTACGCCTGAGGCAGCAGCAGCGATTGCCGAAGTTCCGATTCCGGCTTCGTTGGTAAAAAGTCCTCTGGCTATACCATAGCGCAATGCAAGCTGCAGAGTGGAACCTGCAAAGCCACCGGCTATTGATGAGAAAGAAAACGCGTCTTTGATAATCCACAGGCAGGCGTTTGGAAGTTGCCTGTGATAGAGGACAAGCAGCAAGAAGCAGCCGAATAAATAGACGAAGCTAATCGCGGGAACCACACGCTCACACAGGTTACCTATTGCTTTTACTCCACCTATGATAACGATTCCTGTTACAGCCGCAAGAACAATTCCAACCAGATGCGGGGATATATGGAAAGATGCGGTTGCCGTCTGTGAGGCGGAGTTTGACTGGGTAGTGCAGCCGGCACCAAAGGCGGCGGCAAGTGTGCAGAGAGCATAGAATGCTCCTAATTTTTTGTTATGTAAACCATTGCACAGAACATACATGGGTCCTCCTACGAAAGAGCCGTCCGCTCTTCTCGTTCGGAACAGGACACTTAAGTAGCATTCGCTGTAGGCGGTAGCCATACCAAGGATTCCGGTAATCCAGCACCAGAAGATAGCGCCGGGTCCGCCGAGTGCGACAGCGGTGGAGACGCCGATGATATTGCCTGTTCCGAGTGTGGCGGCTAACGTTGTGGCGAGGGCTGAAAATGGCGACAGATTATTGTCACCGGAATCTTCCATGCCGAGCGAGAGTTTGATTGCATATAGAATTCTGTGTTGTGGAAAATGCAGTTTCAATGTAAAATATGTATGTGTTCCCAAGAGGATAATAAGAAGGGGAATGCCCCATATAAAATCGTTAGCAGCTTGTATGATTTGCAATGTAATTCACCGTATTGGTTCTGTTATCTTATATATATGGAAGAAAACGGCAAAAAAGAACAAGCGGTTATGGGCAAAGGGCAAAGGAGTATGATTAGATTATGCAGGAGAGAGAAGCAGCAAGGCAGTGGGCGGAATCGTTATGTTATTATGCGGGTGAGGATGCAGCGTTTTTTGAGCGGTTTTGGAACGCGCTGATTGATTCTAAGGGAGTATATGACGAGTTTGTTTATTATTTAGCACACCAGACTTTTTTATGCCAACATAAGGTGGAAGGTTATACTGTAGTGGATATTATGGTCTGGCAGATGGACCATTTCAAGGCGCAGATGGACAGAGGGCATTATGATATGAAGCAGAACGGGGATAAAATGCTGCTCATGGCTTTTGATACTATGCTCAAAATGGAAAAGCAGCCGGAGAAATATGTACAGTTGATGCAGTCGGAAACCGGAACGGATTATCCCGGAAAATATTAAGATTTCTTAAGTTGCTTATTGTAAAAAGAAGGAATATAATAACAAAAGCAGAGTTACTGTTAAGCTGTAAATATATGTGAAAGAAAGGTACGGACAGATGCGGATTATCATAGTTGGCTGCGGAAACGTAGGAGCGGCTCTTACCGAGCAGCTGAGTTCCGAGGGTCACAATATTACAATTATAGATATAGAAAATCAGAGACTTCAGAATTTAATCAATAATTATGATGCCATGGGAGTAGTAGGAAACGGCGCGAGTTTCGCGGTGCAGAAGGAGGCGGACGTGGAGCATGCGCATCTTTTGATAGCGGTCACGGGCTCTGACGAACTGAATCTTCTTTGCTGCCTTATTGCGAAAAAGGCGGGCGGCTGTCATACGATTGCCAGAGTCAGAAATCCTATCTACAATATGGAAATCAATTATATTAAAGAAGAATTGGGCTTGTCCATGATAATTAATCCGGAGTTTGCGGCGGCATCGGAAATGGCAAGGCTGCTGAAATTCCCGACGGCTATTACGATTGACGCTTTCGCTAAGGGAAGGGTGGAAATGGTCAAATACCGTGTGAAAGATGATTCCATACTATGTGACCAATCGCTTAAAAATATTTCGGGAAAACTCAAGGCGGACGTTCTTATATGTACGGTAGAACGTGATGAAGATACTTATATTCCGAGCGGTGATTTTATTATACGCGCAAAGGATGAGATATCTATTTTGGGAACTACCCAGAAAACATTGGGATTTTTCAAGAAGCTGGGCGCGGCAGTTACAAGAGCCAAGAATGTCATGATTATTGGCGGCGGGGAAATGGCGTATTATCTTGCAAAGCAGCTTACAGCCATGGGAATCCAGATTAAGATTATCGAGATTGACAAAGAGAGGTGCGATGAGCTCAGCGAACTGCTTCCCAAGGCGACCATTATTAACGGAAACGGTACGGATAAGGATCTGCTGATGCAGGAAGGTCTGATGCAGATGGAGGCGTTTGTTGCCCTGACTAATATTGATGAAGAGAATATTATGCTTTCGTTGTTTGTGAAGAGTCTCACAGATGCGAAGCTGATTACGCTTGTACACCGTATTTCTTATGACGAGATTATAGACAGTCTGGATATCGGAAGCATTATCTATCCCAAATATCTTACCGCTGAGATTATTATCCAGTATGTGCGTGCTATGGACAATTCCATAGGCAGCAATATTGAGTCGCTGTACAAGTTGAATGATAATAAAGTAGAGGCGTTGGAGTTCAGGGTAAAAGAAGATTCTCCTGTTGTGGGAATACCACTTCAGGATTTGCCGATTAAGCCTAAAATTCTCGTTGGCTCGATTAACCATAAGGGAGCAATCAGTATTCCGGGCGGTCAGAGCGTCATACAGGCAGGCGATACGGTAATCGTGGTGACTACCATTAAAGGCTTGAATGACATCAGCGATATTCTGAAATGAAAGGCACGGTCTTTGATATGAACTTTTCAATTATAAGATATATATTATTTCGAGTATTGGAATTTGCGGCGGTTTTTCTTGCGCTTCCCTGTCTGGTAGCAGTCATTTATCATGAAAAAGCAGGTTTTTCATTTGCCATAGTGATGATATGCTGTCTGGTTGTCGCAGAGATTGGAAAATTATGGAAGCCCAAGAGTAAAGTTTTCTATGCAAGGGAAGGCTTTGTTACCGTTTCATTGTCATGGTTCGTTCTCAGTATTGTGGGAGCGCTGCCATTTTTCATAAGCGGTGAGATACCGCATTTTGCCGATGCGCTTTTTGAGACGGTTTCCGGTCTGACGACGACGGGAGCAAGCTGTCTTCCGGATGTGGAATGCCTGTCAAAAAGCGTGCAGTTCTGGAGACTTTTTACACACTGGATAGGCGGTATGGGAGTGCTGGTTCTGATTATTGCAATTCTGCCGCTGTCGGGCGGTTATAATATGCACCTTATGCGTGCGGAAAGCCCCGGTCCTACAGTCGGGAAGCTTGTGCCGAAGGTGCAGACGACGGCTAAGATTCTGTACTGCATATATATTGTTATAACGGTAATAATGATTGTACTGCTCAAATCTGCCGGAATGAGTCTGTATGATTCGATTGTATTGTCCTTTTCCACACTGGGAACCGGCGGGTTCGGAGTCCTTAACAGCAGTGCCGGAAGCTATACCATAACCGTACAGGTTATTTTGACAGTCTTTATGATATTTGGAGGTCTTAATTTTAACGTCTATTATATGCTGGTGGTTGCAAGGAGACCGAAAGAAGCTTTGTTTCACGAGGAAGCAAGGGTATATCTGATGCTGATTCTGGGAGAGGCGATTCTTATTACATTCAATATTGTGGGGTATTATGACAGTATCGGACTTGCTTTTAAGGATGCGATTTTTCAGGTTGCATCACTGGCGAGCAGTACCGGTTTTTCTACGACGAATTTTGATTTATGGCCGGAGTTTTCCAAAGCCGTGTTGATTTTTTCGATGATCATAGGCGCCTGCGCGGGCAGTACCGGAGGCGGATTTAAGGTATCCCGTTTTATGATTTTGATACAGGATATGAAGAATGAATTCTTAAGAGTAACACATCCGCAGATAGTAAAGAAACCTCATTTGGAAGGAAGGGCGGTAGATGATTCAACAGTGCGCTCGGTACAGTCATATCTGACGATATATCTGGCAGTCTGCGTGGTTTCTTTCGTGCTTTTGTCACTGGATAAATTTGATTCTACTACGAATGTTACCGCAGTTTTAGCGACGGTTAATAATACGGGACCGGGTTTACATGCAGTGGGACCGGCATGCAATTTCGGCGGATTTTCGGTTTTCTCAAAGTTTGTTTTAATGTTTGATATGTTGACGGGAAGGCTGGAGTTGTTGCCGATGATGATTTTGTTTTCTTCCAGGACGTGGAAGAGATACTAGAGAGGAGCGCAACATCTTAAATGCAGAAGGAAAATATCAGAATCAGAAAAGCCATAGTACATATCATGGACTCTACAATCGGAATGCCAGTACTTTCTGACACTGAGTTGGAATACGGTTCAGAATTTGCGGACTTTATGAAGGAGCACATTGCTAAAATCAGCTCAGGTGATGATGCAAAGGAGTGCCGTTTCTACAAGGAAGAATCTGAAATTTATCATATTTTAGAACAGTATTCGGATGATTCTTTCGTGGATATCAGCAAGGACATTGCACAGTTTCTATATGAAATCATGAACAGTAATATTGATATACCCGCGGCTGACCTTGTAATTGTACGCTTTCAGTATGATAATGATGAGTATCTTGCGCTGCTTAAGATGAATTATAAATCCCTCTATACGCATAGGACGATGCCGCTTTCTGATGGAAACAGCAATGAAATCATACGCCATAAGTCAATTCTGCCATCAGAGAGCCAGAGACTTTCGGAGGCTGCGATAATCAGGCTCGATGACCTTGCGGTGTGGGTCGTTGAGAAAAAATATGAAGTTAATGGCGAAAAGACGGACTATTTTTCTTTTCTGTTCTTAAAGTGCAGCAGCCATTTGTCCCACAAATCCAAGCTTTCTATTGTAAGTAAGGCAGTTGCTAGCGTACAAAGGGATGGTTATGATGAAGGAGAGCGTTTTACGAAGCAGATGGAAGCCAAGCGCATCATACAGGAAGAAATAGAGGAAAACGGCGGTTTTACGGTAGAAACCATAGCTGAGAAGATTTTTGAGGAAAAACCGGAATTGAAAGTTGCTTTTCAGGACAAAATGGAAAAGTATGATATGGTAAAAGAAGAGGTACAGCCACAGAGTGAAAACACGGTAAAGAAATATCAGAGCCAGCATTTGTATACAGATACCGGTATTGAAATCAAGATTCCGATGGAGCAGTATAAGAATCCGAGAAGCGTAGAGTTCATTACCAATCCTGACGGGACTGTTTCGGTGCTGATTAAGAATATTGAGCATTTGGAAGCCCGGATGTAGGCGGTGCTGTCTGATTTGCCGGCAAACTTAAGTAGGGCGGTGAATATGGGAACGATTATTAATTATGTCAAAGAATATGGAGACTACACATTTAGTGAAAAGCCGCTTAGTGAGGTTGACAGTCTGGTTTTGTGCCAGTTTGCCTATCTTAAGTTTGACGGGATGGTTCCTGATATTGGCGAAAATACAGAGGCTGTGGATTTGCAGTATTTATTACAGCATGAGGATTATGATAATCTTTATGCTTTTAAACCGTACAGAGAGAAAAATACTAAGTTATTTACTGCAATGGCGCAGAGCAAGCGTTTTGGGAATATAAAATTAAAGAATTATGTAAACCAAATAGAGCCGGAGAAGGAAACACAGTTTTCAGCCATTACTTTTCAGTTGTCGGATAATATCTTTTATGTGGCGTATCGTGGTACCGATGAGTATATTGTGGGTTGGAAGGAAGATTTGAATCTGGCGTTTTCTGAGCCTGCGCCGGGACAGGTAATGAGCGTGGAATATCTGAACCGAACAGCGGGAGAGTTTACGGAGAATTTTTATATAGGCGGACATTCCAAGGGAGGAAATCTGGCTGTATACGCTGCCATGAATTGTCAAAAAGATATACAGGATAGGATTACTACTATATTCTGTCATGACGGACCGGGTTTCAGACCGGAAGTAAAAGAAAAGTGTGGATATGCAGATATAGAAAGCAGGATTATGAGAACGATTCCACATTCTTCGCTGGTAGGGATGATACTTTATTCCGAAGGCAGCTATCGTGTTGTGGAGAGTAAATATATGGGTCTGATGCAGCATGACCCGTATTCGTGGCTGATAGACGGAGATGATTTTCAGGTTGTAAAAAGAGTCCATTCAAGCGCTATGTTCAGGGATAAGGCTCTTAATGAATGGATATTGTCGCTGAGTCAGGAGCAGATGCACATTTTCATAGACACCCTCTATGAGGTTGTGATGGCTTCTGAGTCGGATAATCTGGTTGATTTTACCGTCAATTGGAAGAGAAGCATTCATGGAATCATGGAGGCGGTAAAAAGTGTCGATGCAGAAACGAAGCAGATAATGGGCGACATGATAAAAGTCCTGTTTGAGATGCTATCGCAGCATGCCAAAGAAGAACTGCAAATTAAGGGGCAGATACAGAAAAATAAATTGGATGAAGGTATCAATTATTTGGAGCACATGCTCAAAAAATAATATAACAGCTCGGTTCCTTCGCCTGCAGGCATCCGTTCAGGATGCCACTGTACCGCTATAATCGGAAGGTCTGAGTGGTATATGGCTTCAATAACGCCGTCATCGGACTGACAGATGGGAATGAGCCCTGTTCCGGCTTTATCTATTCCCTGATGATGCGCAGAGTTGACGTATGTACAGCTTTCGTAAATCTGATAGAAAAAATCAGTACGGTCACTGCCGGTATGGTATACATAGTGAAACTGGTCGCCGTCAATCCACCGATGATGGTCAGCGGTTCTTAAGTGTTGGCAGATAGTGCCGCCAAAATGGACATTGATGATTTGAAGCCCTTTACAGATTCCGAGTACGGGCTTTTTCTTTTTGACAAATAATTCCAAGGCTTTAAACTGGAAAATATCAAGCTTGGTATCAATATTCTTAGAACCGCGGTTACGCTGTCCGAAGAATGCAGGAGTGATATCTCCACCGCCGGGGAGCAGCAGACCTGCACAGTCTTTATATTGTGCGGGGTCAAGGGAAGTGACGGTATCCACTCCCAGATTGTGCAGTGCGTTTTCGTAATTGACTGTGTCCGGTGTGCGGCCCACGATGGCGATAGAAACGGTTGAATACATGGCAAAACCTCGAAAGGATAGCAAAAGGTATATAGATATTATATGCAAGTAAGTGTGCCGGCGTTACCGATTAACACTTAAATTGGGTTCTGATAGTTACAATATTTCAGGCGATATGATAACTTCGTAATTCTTATTAGAATAATGTACTTTTTTCGCTTCTGTGGAAATGGTATAATAAGCTCAGGCTTGGCAGCGCACACTTATTCGTGTAGCAGAGGAGGTAACAAGATGCAAAAACGTAAGGGCTTTTTCCGGAGATGTTTGATAGTTCTGATTGCAATCTGCTGCTGCGGGTGCGGCAATGGTGAGACCAGTGTGAATGCAAGCAGTTCTGATGTGGAGTCTTTTTCTAATGAATCAGAGACGCCGCCGATTGAACCTGTATCCATGGTTGTATCGGAATCTGCGCTTACACAGGAATCCATACAGGAATCTATACCAGCCCCTGAACCGGAGGTTATCAGCCTTACTATTTCCGCCGCCGGCGATGTCTCTTTAGGTAACCTGCAGATTCACGGCTATGAGGGAACATTCAGGGAAATGTACGATTTGCAGGGACCTGAATATTTTTTACGGAATGTGAAACCTATTTTTGAAGAAGACGATATGACAATCGTAAACTTTGAGGGCGTTCTGACAGAATCAACGGATTTGGTAGAAAAGCAGTACAATATAAAAGGAGACCCTTCCTATATTGAAATTCTGCCCTTGGGAAGCGTAGAGGCTGTCAGTTTCGGAAACAACCACCGAATGGATTACGGGCAGCAGGGCTGCGATGATACTGTAGCACTTTTTGAGGAAAAAAATATTCCATATGCTTACGACGACAAAGTCGGTATATATGAAACTCAGGGTATTCGTATCGGTTTCGTGTCAGTGAATGAGCACTATGACGGCAAGGCGGTGGAAGTCTGGCTGGAGGACGGTATAAAACAGCTTAAAGAAGAGAATGTAAATCTGATTATTGCCTGCTGTCACTGGGGTATTGAGATGCAGAATTATCCTAATGACTATCAATTGGAGCTGGGGAAGAAATGTATTGACTGGGGCGCTGATCTGGTATTGGGCTGCCACCCGCATATTCTACAGGGTATTGAGGTCTACAACGGAAGATTTATCTTGTAC
>CAMWWS010000066.1 GCA_947178085.1 uncultured Lachnospiraceae bacterium
GGGCTTTATTATCGGTTGCCAGCCTGAGACGCAGCGCAACATTTAAGATTCCGACATGGCGTTTTTCCTTCAACATATCTATCTTCACATTGGACATTTCATCCATAAACTGCCTGCATTTTTCCTCGGACATACCTCTGCCTGTATCTTCTATCTCCATGACCAGTTCGTCATTTTCCTTATATATCCGTACAAAAACCCAACTTGCCGCTGTTTTATTCTCCATCCCATGTACGCAGGCATTTTCCACGAAAGTCACCAGAGTAAGTTTCGGAAGCCAATAATCCATACAATCCTCATCAACATTAATGTCGTATGAAAGTCTTTCCCCAAATCGGTATTTCTGGAGTTCCATATATGCCTCAATAAACCCAATCTCATCTCTTATTAGGACAAAATCATTGCCAAGCTCCACATTCTGACGTTCCATCAATGCAAGCTTCTGTACCATATTCGCTGTCTCGAACTCCTTTTTAATAACACTGTGCATCCTGATGCTTTCAAGGGCATTAAACAGAAAATGAGGATTAATCTGACTGCGCAAAACCTGAAGTTCCGCTTTCTGCCTTGCAATATCCATTTCCTGACTCTTAAGCCTGTTTTTATACGATGTCTGAATCAATTCATTCATGCGCTGAGCCATCCTATTATAGCTTACCATCAAAGCACTTATTTCATCGTGCCCGCTTATCCTTGGAACCTGCTTAAGCTCATCCACATCAATATCACTAAACACTTCATCCAACTCTTCAATTCGTTGGGTAAAAGATCGGTTTATAAACCTCATAAGCACAAACGGTACGAATATATTAGCACAGATAAGACAGAGAATAAGCAGAAGGTTCTCCATAAGTATAGCGCTGGAATCCATCTTAGGAGTCAAAACATAAATATCCCACAAATTTCCATAAACATACATAGTCTTATGCACACCTGCATTACGCACATTTTCCTCTGACATTTTCATAAAAGGCACATGAGTACCTCCTCTTCCGTCATTTGAAAAGAGTATTACATCTCCCTCACAGACATAAAGCAGCTCCGAGTACTTTGCATTAATTATATCTCTGGACATGATGCTGTAATTTAATTCCAGCTTTAGAATACTCTTTTCATACCCCCTATGATAAAAATCCATTCGCCGGACTATGGATATCACTCTCTGCTTAGTAAAACCATTATTTGCGTAGTCCGCAAACACCACCATATCTTTTCCGCTCTCCTCGAGATTTCTATACCATGGCGTGCCCACAGCATCCTCAAGCCTCCTGAAATAGCCTCCGTTAACAATACCCGGATTATCCCCATAAATAACTGCATTGCAATGACTGTTATTTACGCTCAACGAATAAAAAGAATCTTTTGTAAACCGTACATATCTTTCATAATAGTCAAGATTAGAACAAAAATCTGTTTTCATAAATTCATTCACATTGCGGTTAATATAAATATTCTGCGCTAAATTAGCGGCGTTGTCTATGGTGTCGCTGAGGGTATATATCACCGAATCGGCAATATTGTTCATTTCCTGCAATGTTTCCTTCTTTTCCGCATTAATGATCAACATCCATACCACGCTGTCCGTTATAAATAATGGTAACAGTACACAAACAATCTGCATGAGCATAAGCTTACGCCCAAGGCTTAAGCCATTCAGCCAGTCCATATTAATTTTTAGCTTTTTCTTTGTCTCATTCATGCTTCTTCCCAACATATATACACGCACTTCTTCAATTTATGTCATCCACCTGTATGAAGCTTATCATATTTCTCAGATTATGACAAGAAAAGCCACCATGCCATACAGACTTCTCCACTATCTCAATATTACCAAAATATTTCCATTAAGAATTTGATTTTTCACAGCAGAAGTGATAATATTTTTTTGTATACTATATGTACTATATAGACATGACATATTAAAAAGAATAGCGAAGTGCAAAGTCGAATGCTTCGGGATGGAGGAAAAAATGAGCAAGAGTTTTGATGACTTATTATCTAAGGTATCTGAATGCAGCGTTAAAAAGGTCGCTGTAGCAGTCGCACAGGACAGCGCTGTTTTGGAGGCTGTAAAAGCAGCTAAAGAGCGTAATATTGCAGAAGCAATTCTGGTAGGCGATGAGGACAAGATTAATGAAGTGGCAGCTTCTATCAATATGGATGTAAGCGGATTTGAAATCATTGATGAAAAAGACAATTACACTGCCGCCCTTAAAGCTGTAGAACTGGTACACACCGGAAAAGCAGACATGTATATGAAGGGTCTTATTGATACCAAATCTTTCTTAAAGAGCGTATTGGATAAAGAAGTTGGGTTAAGAACAGGCAAAACATTATCTCACGTATGCGTATTTGAAATTGAAGGGATTAACCATCTTTTATTCTTATCGGATGTTGCTTTCCTGACCTATCCTACTCTGGAAGAGAAAGTACATATTATTGAGAATACGGTTGAGGTCTGCCATGCCTGCGGTATCCCCAATCCGAAGGTTGCACCGCTTGCGGCAGTAGAAGTCGTAAATCCTAAGATGCCTGTTACAGTGGAAGCAGATGAGCTTACCAAAATGTGCGAAGAAGGCAAAATTACAGGCTGTACCGTAGACGGACCTCTTTCCTTAGACCTTGCCATTGATCCTGAGGCAGCAAAACACAAAGGCGCGGAAGGCAGAAAGATTGTCGGAGATGCAGATGTTCTTCTCTTCCCTGATATTCACGCCGGAAATCTCGTATACAAATGCCTTGTTCACACAGCCAAGGTTAAGAACGGAAATATTTTAACCGGTACAAAAGCACCTGTTATTTTAACTTCACGTTCGGATGATTTCGAGACTAAGGTAAACTCTATTGCACTCGGTGCAGTTGTAGCGGAAGCTATGTCCAAAGCATAAGCAATATTTATTAAGCTATGCAAGGCAATAAATAATTTAATGGCAAATATCAGAAAGGCGGAAAAATAAATGGCAGTTAAAAGTTTGATAATTAATCCCGGCTCTACTTCTACCAAAATAGGTGTTTTTGAAGATGAGACACTGTTATTCGAGGAAACACTGAGGCACTCTACTGAGGAAATCGCACAGTACGCTTCTATCGTAGACCAGAAGGATTTCAGAAAAGATATTATTGTTAATCTGTTAAAAGAGAAAAACTTTGATATCAACTCCCTGAATATGGTAGTCGGACGCGGCGGTATGTTAAAACCGATTCCCGGCGGCACCTATGAAGTAAGCGATGATTTGCTTGAAGACTTAAAAATCGGCAAGCAGGGTCAGCATGCTTCCAATCTTGGCGGCATTCTGGCAAGAGAAATCGGTGATTCCATTGGTGTTCCTTCCTACATTGTTGACCCCGTAGTAGTAGACGAATTGGCTCCCGTTTCCAGATACTCTGGTGTTCCGGAATTACCAAGAACCAGCGTATTCCATGCATTGAATCAGAAAGCGGTCGCTAAACGCTATGCTAAAGAGACCGGCAAGGCTTATGATTCCATGAACCTTATTGTTGTTCATATGGGCGGCGGCGTTTCTGTCGGAGCTCACAATCAGGGTAAGGTAATTGATGTATTCAATGCCTTAGACGGAGACGGCGCATTCTCTCCCGAAAGAGCAGGCGCAGTTCCCAGCGGTGCTTTGATTAAGATGTGTTTCTCCGGTCAATATACAGAGAAAGAAGTTTACAAAAAATTCGTAGGTAACGGCGGCTTTAACGCATACTGCGGTACAAACGATATGCGTGATGTAGAGAAGATGGTACAGGGCGGAGACGCAAAGGCAGCTGAGGTACGTGAAGCGTTTATTACCCAGGTTGCAAAAGATATCGGTTCAATGGCTTGTGTCTTAAAAGGAAAAATAGACCAGATCATCGTAACCGGCGGTATCGCTTATGACAAAGTTGTTGTCGAAGGGCTGAAAGAAAGAGCAGGATGGATTGCTCCAATGACAGTATATCCCGGCGAAGACGAGCTGCTTGCTCTGGTTCAGGGCGGACTGAGAGTGTTAAACGGCGAAGAAAAGGCTATGACGTACTAATATAACATAAAACAGTGTTGAAATTTTTAAAGCTCGGAATAACATGTGTTATTTCGAGCTTTTGTAAATTGTTGCATTTTCCGAAGCAACTTTTGAAAAACAACGATTCACTACTCTTCTTTAATAAGACTTATCACGGTATTTATATCATCATTAATGCATATTGATTTATCTTTTATCTCCTCTGGCACAGCACCATCCCCCATATTCAGACAGGCGTATGTTGCCTTCTCCCAATCATGTACCATATTCCAAAAAGGATATTTGATAATGCCCGGTGTGTTATATCCCACGCCCAGTTCTAAGAACAGAATATCAGTGTTTTGGTGCCGCCTCAGGAATGACTCATACCGCTCTGCCGCCTTATACCAACCTTCGTCCTGCACAAAAGTATCATCTGCCCGAAGGTTCATGCTCATAGGTTTCCCGCATTTCGGGCAGTGAGGTATCAGGTCATCAGTCACGATCATTTTGGCTGTAACATTATCAGGTAAATACAAACTGTTATCCGCTCCGATTTTCCAGCCCTGCACTTTTACCATTTCGCAGATTATCTCTGCGTTGTCATAGGTTTTGTCATGGCAAGGCTCGCTGCATTGAAACAGTCCATAATCGCCCTGTGTATAATATAATCGCTTTTTATCAAATCCGGCTTTCTGGAAGCAGTGGTCTACGTTGGTTGTGATCACAAAATAATCCTTATCCTTTACCAACTCGTATATTTCCTGATATAGCGGCTTCGGCGGATTCATATAACGGTTTATATAGATATATCTGCTCCAATACGCCCAATGCTCGTTTAAGGTTTCATATGGAAAAAAACCTCCCGAATACATATCTTTGAAATGATATTTTGAAGCAAAATCACCAAAATAGGTTTGAAACCGTTCTCTGGTATATATAAACCCCGCCGCAGTAGAGAGTCCTGCACCTGCGCCGATGACTATGGTTTCCGCCTGCTCCAATGCCTGTCTGAACATCTGGATTTTGTCGGTATGATGGAAGTCCTTATTTGATATTTGTTTTGGCATTCTAAGCAGCATGTTCAAATCCTCCTACCATTTTTCACTTCAAACTATTATAATTCGTCCATCCTTTCGTGCCCTTCCTTGTGGGGCCTGTTCATCTTTGGGATAACCTAACAGAACATGCAGGGCAGCATAATAATCTGTCCGAATATTCCACTTTTTTAAAACTTCCTGTCCGAATGGGTCAGCAAAAGATTCCCAAGCCGAACCGATATAACATCCTCCCAAGCCAATAGAATGTGCAGCAAGGAGCATGTTTTCAGCCGCCGCACTTGCATCATAAGGCCCAAATAAGAAGTTTTTCGGCACAAATAATGTAACGACTGTAGGTGCATCATAAAATGCATTGATGATATCAGGGTCATCAGCAATGCTGGGCTGCTCCTTTGATATGTATACAGTATCCGTTGACATTTTTACAGTTGAATTACTTCGTTTGATCTTCCCCAATTTTTCGTTGGTCTCTTTATTCTGTGATACCACAAATAACACGCCTTGTCTACCTCCGGCACTCGGAGCATACAAACCTGCGTCTAATACCGCCTGCAATTCTTCCTCCTGAATCTGTTTATCAAAAAAGCGGCGAATTGTTCTTCTTGTCATTATATTTTCTAAAACTGCATTTGTCATAATAATCTCCATGCTCCTTTCTCAATCTGCGAATTTGTATGTGTGCTTCGCTCACATTTCTCAAGCACAAATATTGCGTAACACATGCAAGCATGTGTGAAAAATTTATTTTTCACACTTTTTACTCTTTCCAACACTGCGGATCCACTCCGTAAAAGTCTCCGCTTGTTCCATAGGTTACGGCAGGACAGCCCCGGCAAAATCCCCTGAGTTCACATTTATTGCACTTTTCAAATTTCTCATAATCACGATAGATTTCTTCCTTAGTTATAAATATATCATAAAGTGCCTCATCAAACACATTTCCGACTTTACTTTCAAATCTACGACAGGCATATACATCTCCATTCGGTAAAATTGTCATATGACAGATACCACAATGGCAGCCGTCATACACCATATCCTTCTTAGCGTATTCAGGAATTTTGAAAATTCCCTTTTCGTAAAGGTAAAGTGTCCACAAATGGTCCTTAAGATTGAAATAAGTGTTCACTCCCTGTTCTTTGTATCCCTCGTATTTATTCCACATTTTATCCAGAAAATCCCGATAGACAAGCGGCTCAATTCCGGTATTCTTATCTTCGCCGGTAGGGCAGTATCTTCCAAAAGCAAAGATATCTACTTTATGCTTTACGACTAAATCAACCACATCAGGCATTTCCTCTATATTAATTCCCGATACGGTAGACATGATTGCACACTTGATACCTGCATTTCGGATAACTGCTATCTTCTCCAAAGTACAGTCGAAAGAACCTGGTTTTCTGAAATAATCATGGGTTTCCCTCATACCGTCAATAGACATCTGATACTTCTCACAACCGCTTTCTTTTAGCCTCCTACACACCTCATCTGTTAAGTGAAAGGGATTCCCCATTATAGTAAATTTATAATCTTTTGACTTTATAATATCCATCAAATCCCAAAAATTCGGGTGCAGAATAGGGTCGCCTCCCGTAATGTAAAAATAAGGCGTCCGATTCATTTTACCGCACATATCTTCTATATTTGAAATGACCTTTTTCATGTCATCCAAGCTCATGGATAACAGTTCGCTGCATTTTCCCTCTGAAAAAATATAGCAGTGCTTACATCTCTGGTCACAATAATCCGTAATATGCCATTGAAAAGCAAAATAAGGTTTCATAAAAAACTAATCCTTTCAAATCTTCAGTTATTACGTGATCGCAAAACACACTTTTCAAACAGTCCGTTGTGCAATATATACAAATCAACGCAGGCACGCTTTCGCTGCATTGACGCCAGTAGCGGTACATAAGGTGCCAAAATACGGCACCTAAATACCGACGGCGTCAGAGCACCTGCTTATGTTTTGCATATATTGCACAACTACATTTTGGAAATAGAAAGATTCGCAATTACTTATCTCCCGCGCCGCATGCGCTTCCACAGGCACTTGGCTTTTCTTCCTTGTTTTCATCGGCTGCACCACATGCGCTTCCACAAGCAGCAGGCTTGTTCTCCGGTTCAGCTGCGCCACACGCGCTTGCCTTTCCTGCAAATTCCGCAACATTTGATAATGCCATAACTCATTCCTCCTTATTTTCCTTATATCGGCTATATTATCTTGCGACAAGTATATTCTAATCGGAAATGCAAATTCAAAAAAGTACGCACTTTTTTATTACATGGTTACTTTTTTATAACTACCCTTCCTCTATTGCCTTATTCCGAATGCTACATTATAATGTGAATATCAAAAAGTAACTTTTGAAAGGAAGCGCCTTATGAAAACTAAAGACGAATTACCCGAATGTCCGGTTGCTACTACAGTATCTGTTATTGGAAGCAAATGGAAACTTTTAATCATTCGAAACCTTCTCGAGCGCCCATGGCGTTTTAATGAATTAAAAAATAATTTAGACGGAATCAGCCAGAAAGTGTTGACAGATTCTCTGCGAACTATGGAAAATGACGGCATTATTACCAGAACGGTTTATCCCGAAGTGCCACCTCGTGTGGAGTATGCTTTGAGTGAACTGGGAGAATCCATGCGTCCAATTTTAGACGCTATGAAGCAATGGGGCACGGAATATAAAAAGGAAGCCTTAAAATAACATGTGCTATCTCAAAGTTTCCTTCTATTTTAATCTTAAGTCTGGATGAAAGTTTCATCGTTTTACTTTCGGAAAACTAAATTATCATTCAAAATTGAGTTTATATTTGGTAATAAGCGTTTTCCTAATTTGTATACACAAAAAAATAATAACATTTATCCAGCTACACTACTTTCTAAAAGATTAATTTTACTATGCAGTTTCTCTCTCAACTTGACCATCCAATCCGGTTCATTAGAATATTCTTCGGCAACACAGCGAATCAGTCTTGCATAAGAGTACAAATTACAGAATCGCCGCATCAGTTTTAACTTTTCATCATAATCAGGTTCTAATGTTTTTACGCTTTGATATCCACTCAGAAAAGTATTTTTTGCGTTTGATTGCTCGTCTGCGGGAATGTTTTCCAGCAATGCATCTAAAGCCTGTTCTAAATCAACCAGAAAAAAATGATACATGCCGTCTTCAAAGTCAATGGCAGTGCAACATTGGTTGTTTTCATCCCAAAATACATTATCCGGCTCAAAATCGTAATGAACTAATCCAAAAGTATCGCTTGTCTGCGGAAGTTCGTTCAATGCTTGCTGAACTTCATCTAACTCTGTCAACATTTTATCCGGGGCATGGTATTCTTTCAGTACTTTACCAATCCACAGCAACGCATCGCGATATGTCCATTTTTTATTTTCCGGGGAATATTCAGCAGATAATATATGAAGCTGTCCCAGAGCCTTTCCATACGCAAACAAAATATGTTCGCTATAGTCTGTATTTTCAATAGAAATTCCATCAACCTCCATAAAAACACTCGCATAATATTTTCCCCAGATTGAATCAAGTGTGACAACAAGCTCACCCGAATTGGATGCTACCGGTACTACAGCAGGGTAACTCCTGTTTTGCAGATAGCACAAAAATTCCAATTCACCTTTCAAGTTATTATCCATTTTCTCTGACACAGGAGAAAGGCGCAGAAACCGCATATTTCCATGCCATAAAAAAGGATAAATTGCATTGGATGAAATACGAAAATGCTGCAGATAATCGTTAAGAGTGTCTGTATCATATTCCCAATTTTCTAAAGCAAACTTTGCAAGGTCATAGTTTTCATATAAATATTTTAATTTTAGCATATAAGTCCTTTCTGAAGCACAAGCTTCTATCCGTTAATATGAAATCACCTCATATTTTTCGGATTTATCACGACTCATATTCTTCTGATATGCTTTCATGTCAATCGCCTCCTTTCGATATTGACGTTCTATAACGCGTTACAGTATATCATACCAAAAACTAAAAGTCAAAAAAAGAGAAGCCCTAAAATAACATATGCTATCTTAAAGCTTCCTTCTATTCTTAACCTTCTGATTAATGATGGAACAGTCTGATTCCGGTGAAGCACATTGCCATACCGTATTTATTGCAGGTCTCAATTACATTATCATCCCTGACGGAACCGCCCGGCTGTGCTACATATTTTACTCCGCTTCTATGAGCGCGCTCAATATTATCGCCAAATGGAAAGAACGCATCGGAACCAAGTGCAACATCGCTCATTCCATCAAGCCATGCACGTTTTTCTTCTCTGGTAAAGCGTTCAGGCTTTACTTTGAAAATATTCTGCCATGTACCTTCTGCCAGCACGTCCATATCATCCTCACCGATATATAAATCAATGGAATTATCCCTGTCTGCCCGTCCGATTCCGTCTACGAACTGAAGACCCAATACTTTCGGCGACTGGCGTAAAAACCAGTTGTCAGCCTTAGAGCCCGCCAGTCTCGTACAATGGATTCTTGACTGCTGCCCTGCACCGATTCCTATTGCCTGTCCTCCTTTTACATAGCAGACCGAATTAGACTGTGTATATTTCAGGGTAATCATGGCGATTGCAAGGTCTATCTTTGCCTGCTCCGGAATTTCTTTATTCTCTGTTACGACATTGCTAAAAAAGTCATCGTCAATCTTTAATTCATTCCTGCCCTGTTCAAAGCTTATGCCATACACCTGTTTAACCTCAATTGGCGTCGGAATATAATCAGGGTCAATTTCTATGACATTATAACCGCCTTTTTTCTTTGCTTTCAATATTTCCAGCGCTTCTGCTTCATATCCCGGAGCAATTACACCGTCTGAAACTTCTCTTTTGATTATTTTGGCAGTTGCCACATCACACACATCCGATAAGGCAATAAAATCACCAAATGAAGACATTCTGTCTGCTCCGCGTGCCCTTGCATATGCATTGGCAAGCGGCGTGAATTCCATATCCAAATCATCTACCCAGTATATCTTCTTCTCAACTTCCGTAAGTGGAAGCCCTACCGCTGCCCCTGCAGGTGACACGTGCTTGAAAGAAGTTGCTGCGGGAAGTCCTGTTGCCTTCTTCAGTTCATTCACAAGCTGCCAGCCGTTAAATGCATCCAAAAAATTAATATATCCCGGTTTACCGTTTAACACTTTTATCGGCAAATCACTTCCGTCTTCCATGAAAATCCTTGACGGTTTCTGGTTCGGATTACAACCGTATTTCAGTTCTAATTCATTCATAATATAAGTTTGTTC
>CAMWWS010000067.1 GCA_947178085.1 uncultured Lachnospiraceae bacterium
ATTATCTGGATGATAACAGAAGATTTGCAGACCAGATAAACGGAGCATTGTTTAACGGAAGACAAATAGTAAAGCCGGAAGAACTGAAACCGGAGGAGACGCAGACGATAAGCATGGCTGAAAAGCCGGGAACCGGAAATATTAAGACAATCGTAGATAAAGTGCGTTTCTGGAAGGGTAAGAAGATACATATTTTAGCGGTTGAGAATCAGAACTATGTGGATTATCAGATGGTGATGAGAAACATGCTCTCAGAAAGCAACGGTTATCATAAGCAATGGAGACAAAAGAGGCATACGCATGAAGAAGCGCGTGATTTAAAAGACGGGGACGAATACTTATCCGGGATGAAGAAAGAAGAGAAGTTTGAACCGATAATAACGCTTGTAGTGTATTTCGGAGGGGAACATCCATGGGATGGGGCAAGATGTCTGCATGACCTATTGGACATAGACGAAGAGTTTAAGAGGTATGTTACCAACTACAGACTCAATCTGTATGATTGTCAGGAGCATGACACATTTGAGGAATACCGCACGGGACTGCGTCAGGTGTTTGAGTCGTTGAGGTACTCTAAGGATAAGGAGAAGCTTAAAGAGATAATGGAAGAAAACAAAGAGGCATACAGCAGCATAGACAGAGAAACCAAAGATATGCTTGAGGTAGTGGCAAATATAAAGATACCGGAGAAGTTTAAGACAGTTGAAGAAGGAAGGGAGAGATACGATATGTGTAAAGCATTTGAGGATATGAGACAGGAAGGATATGAAGAAGGAATAAGTAAAGGAATGGAACAAGGAATAGAACAAGGAATAGAACAGGGAATCCGCATATTGATACAGACATGTCAGGAATTGGGACTGACCGAAGATTTCATTACGGAAAAATGCGCGGAGAAATATGAAATGTCAAGGGAAAGTGCAGGAAAGTACGTGAAGGAATACTGTCTCTGAAAATCTTTACCGCAAAACTGGATGTTGTAGATGAAGTTAGAAGGTAAGCCTTCTTTTACGTATATTGTGCAAAAATGTAAAAAGAAACTTACAAAATATGTAAAAAATGACGAAAATTTGACGCCTAAAATACTTGTATACTTTTTTAAAAAAGAGTATAATTAATAAAAAATTAATAAATATGTAATTACTAAGATAATGGAGGTTCGCTCATGGCGGATTGGGGATACGTTGCCATTGATAAAAGCGGAAAAGAGATAAAGGGCTCTACGCAGGGCAATAGTGAAGAGCAGATAACAAGAGAATTGAAGAGTCAGGGATTGATTGTTCTGGAAGTAACCGAACAGAACGTTATGACTAAAGATATAACCTTCGATTTCGGCGGCGCGCCGACATCCAGAGATTTGGGTGTGTTCTGCAGGCAGTTCTCGAGTATTATGCGTGCGGGCGTTACGATTATTGACGCATTGAACATGCTGGCGGAAGCAACTGAGAATAAGAAACTGCAGGCAGCGCTATATGCTGTCAGGGCGGACGTAGAAAAAGGTGAGACTTTCGGGGATTCACTTGCGAAACATCCTAAAGTATTCAGTGAACTGATGATTCAGATGGCTAAAGCCGGAGAAGCTTCAGGTAGTTTGGAAATATCCATGGAGCGTATGGCTACTCAGTTTGAACGCTCGGCTAAGACTAAGGCGCTTATTAAAAAAGCAATGATTTATCCTATCGTGGTAATGATTGTTGCGGTAGCGGTAGTTATTGTCATGCTGGTAGTGGTTATACCTTCCTATATGGAGATGTTTGAACAGCTGGATACGAAACTGCCGGGAATTACACTTATGGTGGTTGCAATGAGTGACTTTATACAGGCATATTGGTATATTCTTGTGCCTGTTATTATAGGAATTGTTTTTGCAGTCAAGACTTTCGCCGGAACCTACACAGGTAAGCATGTTTTTGGTAAATTGCAGTTGAAGATACCGGCAGTAAAGAATCTTGTCGTAAAGAGTGCGTCTGCATTGATGGCCAGAACATTGAGTACTCTGCTCAGCGCAGGTGTACCTCTTATTGAAGCAGTTGATATTGTATCAGATACGATGACAAATATATGGTTTAAAGAAGCGTTAAAGGATGCGGTACAAGAGATTATGGTCGGTGCGCCGCTGTCACAGCCTCTTAGGAGCAGCGGACTGTTTCCACCGATGGTGTATCACATGATACGTATAGGTGAGGAAGCGGGTTCTACGGAAGAAATGCTTGATAGGCTTGCCGATTATTATGAAGAAGAAGTGGAACTGGCAGTGCAATCACTTATGGCGGCTATGGAACCTGCAATTATAATCGTACTCGCCGGAATCGTCGGATTGCTGATAGGAGCGGTTCTTGCACCTATGGTAACGATGTACTCGGCACTGGATAACTTATAATAATAAGCAGTGTCGCAGGGTTTTCGAATGGCACTGGGAAAAGTAAAGTGATATCCTCGAATTAACCACGACTGTAGTAGTAGGGAGCAGTTGTGATTAAGATAAAAAATTTCTTATAAGAAAAGGAGAGAAAATATGAAAAAGGAAATGAATAACAAAGGTTTTTCATTGGTTGAGTTGATTATCGTTATCGCCATCATGGTAATCCTCATTGCAGTTCTTGCACCTCAGTATCTGCGTTATGTTGAGAAGTCAAGAGTAGCATCAGACCAGAACACTATTGTAGAGTACATTAATGCTATGCAGACTATAGCAGCTGATCCTGATATTAGCTTAACAGCTCCTGCATCTGGTACTGCATCTACATATTCTGTAACAATTGATAGTACTGGTAAAATTAATGTTAGTGCAGATTTGCAAACATTACTTACAAATTATGGTATCTTGGATAGCACTACTATAGCTTCTTCTAAAGTTCAGTCTGCGGCATATAAGTCTTCGGGCGGTGCATATACATTACATTATAAAGCACCCGATGGAGCAGCAGCCGGAGTAGGTAAGATGTGGGTGGTAGTACCTTCAGGTAACGTTGACATTTCAGGTGCTGTTACACCTTAATCACAGCCTTTACGCTTGATTAAAGTAACCAACTAAACTGAACGACGCAATTATTAAACCAAAGGATTTTACATCATGCTGATGACAATAGTTTTCTACATAATCATATTCCTATATGGTATTGTAATCGGAAGTTTTCTGAATGTATGTATATATCGGATTCCGAAGAAAGAAGATATTGTCAAGGTGAGGTCTCACTGCATGAATTGTGGGTATAAGCTGGAGTGGTACGATTTAGTGCCACTCTTCAGCTACCTTTTCCTTAAAGGCAGATGCCGTAAGTGCAAGACGAAATTGTCTGTGCAGTATCCCCTTATCGAGGCTGCAAACGGCATGTTGTACGTGGTAATTATATTAATTAATGGGGCAAACGTGGAATCCCTACTCTACTGTTTGCTGGCATCCGCGCTCCTTACGTTGAGCGTGATTGATTTCAGAACTTATGAGATTCCGATCGGGATCAACATTTTTATACTGGCACTGGGGCTGATCAGAGTTGCCGCATATTATTCTGATTGGTTTAATTATCTGATAGGCCTCTTTTGTGTCAGTACATTTTTAGCAGTGATTTATTATGCATCAAAAGGCCGCGGAATCGGCGGCGGCGACGTCAAACTGATGGCGGCGTGTGGTCTTGTATTAGGCTGGAAATTAATTATTTTGGCATTTTTCATAGGCTGTATTCTTGGAGCAGTCATACATGTGGCGAGAATGAAAATAAGTGGTGAAGGTCATGTTCTTGCAATGGGTCCTTACCTGTCGCTGGGTGTATTCATAGCGATGCTGTGGGGCAACCGGATAATAGAGTGGTATTTTAGCTTCTTATAATAAATAGTTAGAAGTTTGAATATGTAGTTAGAAATTTGAATATTTTGTTAGAAGCTTATAATCTTTGACTTGAAGACGACTAGACACCTGCTTGGCATAATCCGGCAGGTTTATTGTGCAAATGCAGTAAAAAGTATAGCTGAATTATTGCACAAATATAGATAGTAATAGACTGGACAAATGAAAAGTCCGTAATTAAGGAGGAGACAACTCATGGCTGGCAGAGTTCTCAGTATTGAAATAGGTTATTCACTGACAAGAGTCTGTGAAATATCCTATGGCACCAAATCCCCTAAGGTATTTAAAAGCTTTACCGTCCAGACGGTAGAAGGCGTTATGAATGATGGGGCAATTCAGGTTGATTCACATTATGTACAGGCGTTAAACGATGCTATACGTGAACACAAAGTTAAGGCGAAGAAAGTCATCTTTTCCATGAATTCAACGAAAATCGCTACTCGTGAAGTCATGATTCCATATGTAAAAGAAAATCGAATAAAAGATGTAGTAAAGGCGAATGCATCAGAGTATTTCCCTGTAGATTTATCTCAGTACGAACTGGCGTACAGCATCCTGGAGACGGTCGGTGACAAACAGAAAGGACAGCAGTATAAACTTCTCGTGCTGGCAGTACCGGCAAACATATTGAACGGTTATTATGAGCTGGCTGCTGCAATCAGGAAAGAAGTAGTTTCCATTGACTATGCCGGCAACAGTTTATATCAGGTAGTAAAAAGTGAATGTAAAACAGGAACGCATCTTATCGCTAAGATAGATGAACGTTCCACGATGATAATGGTTGTCAAGGATCAGGCTATTATGCTTACCAGAAACGTAGCTTACGGCGTTGAGGAAGCGCTGCAGGCGGTTATGGAAAGCGTGGCGTGGGGCAATATCCGAAGCCTTCGTCAGGCAGTCGGAATCGTTGAGAAATTTCAGTGTATTGATTTAAGCGATGGTGAAGAAGAGGATTCGACATCTCCGCGTTCCGTAGAGGAAGTAGCGCGGGGCAATGTTACCGACGCGTTGGTTCCGTTAATAAATGGTATAGGTAGGGTTATCGATTATTACGCTTCCAGAAATATGGGAGAGACAATAGACGACGTCATGCTGACAGGTATGGGTGCGAACTTCCTGGGAATAGACGAACTCCTTCATAGGGAAATCAATTACCCTGTCAAGTTCATTAAGAAGGTAAGCGGACTTAATCTTGAGAAATTTTTCAAGGAGGGATTTTTCGGAGAGTATCTGGCCTGTATCGGAGCCACGATGGGTTCCGTAGACTTTAAAAAAAGCACAGAAGCCAAGACCGGAGGCAAAGCGAAGAAGGATAAGGCGGCAGGTGCAGCGGAAGGCGGCGATAATAAATTTATCGTTATTGGTGTTCTTTTATTTATGGTGGGCTTGGCGGTGTCTGCCGGACTTGTTGGTTATTCGCTCCTTACATACATGGAGGCAAATAATAAGAATATAGAGCTTAACCATACGGTTAAAGAACTTATGCCAGTTATGGAGGTATATAATGATTATCTGGATGTCCAGACACAGTATAATATAGCCGAGGCAATGTACAGTGTAACTGAGAGTCAGAATGACTCGCTGTATGAGTTCTTCGTAGAACTCGAGCAGAAACTTCCTGCTGATGTAAGTGTCGTGTCATTTAGTTCTAACAGGACTCAGGTCACAATTTCAATGCAGGTCAGCACCAAGAGTGAAGCTGCGGCAGCTGTAGAGCAGTTGAGAACCTTCAGGAGCCTGATTCCGGAAAGCGTTACGGTAGCAGCTGTAAATGAAATTGAAAGTGATGACGGAGACAGTACGATAGTCGAATTTTCAGTTGCGGCGTTGTATGCACCGCTTATCAAATTTGACATAGATGCTGACGAAACTGTGGTGGAATAGGAGGGAATCAGACATGAAAATATCAAAAAGAGATATTATGATTATATTGATAGTCTTAGGAGTTTTGTCGGGGGTGCTTTCCTATTTCTTGGTTTTCACCGAGTATCAGGAGAAAACAGAGGCGATTGTAGCGCAGAACAATAAATTACAGCAACAAATTAATGATTTGCAGACTAAACAGCAGAATCAGAAGTTTTACGAGACTGAAATGGAAAGAATGTTAAAGGCAATTGACGATATCTACCAGGTATTTCCTGTAGACGTCAGAGAAGAAGATTGTCTGCTGATGGCAATCAATCAGGAACTTATTTCTCCCATGGCACTTAACAGCATTAGTATAAATCTTGTAAGTGATGTTGAGTTTACTGTAGATACAGCGCAGTCAGAGCATGAATACACCTATGATTTGGGCGAAGGCGATATCTTAGGTGACGGTGGCGGTGATACCACAACGACGGATGCTGCTGCTGCGGCTGCGACCAACGACCCCAATAACACGACAGGAATGCTGCGTACCAGACAGACTACATTTAACTATACGGTTTCATATGAAGGTCTGAAGAGAAGTATACAGCATATCTGCAATCAGACGAACCGCGTAGCTATCGACTCCCTGACAGCGTCATTCGATACTTCGACAGGGCTGCTTGTAGGTTCAACTACGCTGGATATGTATATCGTTCCCGGTCAGGATAAACCATACGTACAGCCTAACTTCTCGGCTGTTCTGCTTGGAACCGACAATATCTTCGGTACGATTGTAATTAACAGCGAGTCAAATTTGCCTGATGTTGAGGATATGAATGAAGAGGGCGCAGATGACGCAGAAGGTGCAGGAACGGAAAATACAGCATCATAATAGTGATGATAAGACATAAACAAAACAGAGATAAAGCAAACATAGTGGGATAAAGCAGGATGGAAGAGTGTATGAGTAAAAGTAATTTAAAGCATGAGCCGTATGAAGCACAACTGAATAAGAATGCAGGTTTTTCGCTGATAGAGCTGCTTATAGCGGTAATTGTCCTTGCTATTATCATTGTTCCTTTTTCCCGTTCGTTCATATCATCGTCACGTATGAACGGTAATTCAAGACGTCTCCAGCGTGCGACGACTGTTGCACAGGATATAGTGGAAGGTCTGAAGGCGTACAATATTGATGAATTGAAAGAACAGTTCAACAATCCGCTGGATGGGTTTTATATTGTAGACAGCAAGCTTATTCATGGAACGATTGAAGAAGATACTATGAGAGAGCAGAATGATTTGCATTACAGCGGTGAACCTGACGCACCGGGTGTATATTATTTTGTTATGGAAGATTTTAAGATTCAGAACGTGGAATACGACGCTTTGATTAAAGTGGACGCATCAGTATATGATAAGGATAATACTGATCCTACTGACCCTTACAAACATGATAATGCATTTAATGCTTCCGACATGGCGAAGCCGGGCAGTGTAATGAAAAACAGGGATGGAAGCTATAAGCAGCCAGTGGATTTGACAAAAGCGGTACTCGATGCCATTCTGGATGACAGTGATTTTGGACTTGGCGTTCCCGGGGCGTTGGTTATTCCGGACGGCGAAGAATTCTCCTTTAAAATGTTCAAAAATATGGGAGGAAAAATTGAGCGGACTATTACGATTGATATCAGTAAAGATCCTGTCGGAGGAATGGATGAAAACGGAAATCCGATTGTGTACTGTAATGCGAATATTACATTTGACTATGAATGTACATATAACGGAGGTGCTCCCAAACACTTCTATGGCAAAATGGGAAGTCATGCCGGTGTGATTAACAATGTTCCCTGTGCTTCTAAAATAACCAGCGGAAATTTCTATCTTTTCTATTATCCGTGTTATGAGGCACAGACCGATAATATTATCATTAATAATACTTCGGGAGAGCCGTTTCAGATATTTATCGTGAAGCAGGTTGAGATTAAAAATGATCTTGACAGTGAAGGAAATCAGCAGCAGCTTCTGTCGGATGCCCAACTGAATAACGCTGAGACATTGTATAAGGCAACAGTTAATGTGAAAGACACGTCTTCCGATGGCATAAATAATACGGTAATCAGAACTAATCTGGGCATGAATCTGGTTAATTCCACATTTACAGGAGGCGGTTTCGTAAGACCGACAGATGGACATTTGCCGACATATAAGGTAGAAAAAGAGGATATTCCCGCGCAGGTGACCTATAAGTTCAATAATGCGGTTTCAAACGATGTAAATGTATTCGGACTTGCAGGCACCAGACTTCACGGAACAGGCGGAAACAGTATAGTAAATGATAAAATAACTGAAGTTATTTTTGACATAGAAGTCAGCATATATAGACAAGGCGCATATGACGAGGGATTTCCTGATACGATGCGCATGGTCGTGATAGAAGGAAGTAAGAATAACTGATGAAAAACAGAAAAAATTTTGTAAAAAAGAATAGGGCATTAAGGAAGGATAACCGAGGTTCGGCAATTGTTCTTGTAATTATTGCAATTGCAATGATAAGTATTCTCGCAAGCACGATTATGTGGGCGGCATATGTGAATTATATGATCAAATGTGCCGATATCAGGAACAAGAACAGTTTCTATTCTTCCGAGACGGTTGTAGAGCAGATTATGGCGGGAATGCAGCATGAGGCGTCTGTCGCTATAAGTTTGAGCTATCAGGAAGTAATGCAGAACTGGAGCAATGACGAGGATGAGAGCAGCCGTTTTAGCAGATTCACCACGAGTTTTCTGGATACTTTGGTTACCAGTCTGAAAGATAATACCAAAGGAACAGGATTTTATAATAGGGATGTTCTTAAGTCCTATGTTGATGCGGAATTATTCAAGCGTGTAGACTTGGCTGAATGGGATAATCCTACATATCCCTCTAAAATGGAGCTTATCAATAATTCCACTCTCGTTTTGCAGAATATCAGAGTGTCTTTTACTGATGAAAACGGTTATGTGTCGATTGTCAACACGGACATTTGTATAGATGTACCTAAGCTTGTATTTTATCAGAATGGTAACATTGATAACTTATATGAATATGCGCTGATCGGAAATACCGGAATTGAAACGAATGCAGGAATCAACTCAGCTATTATAGACGGTAGTATATATGCCGGAAACGATGGTATTGTTGTGAATAGCGCAAGTTCTTTGACTGTTCAAAACGGAAATCTTGTTGTTTCCAAGGGCGACATCGCCGTGAAGGGACCGACTGCCGGTTTCATGGTAAGGAGCGTAACTGATTCGGATAATAAGGTATATGCAGCGGGACTTAGCGTTGAGAGTGGAACTTTGAGTCTGGACAGCAAGACCTATGTAGCTAACGATTTGATTCTTTCGGGAACAGGAAGCAAGGCTACTCTGACTAAAGAATATTATGGTTTTGGTAGTTCGATCAACACGGGAATTGGTTATGATCCTGATAATGCATCTACTGAATCTGCTAAGGTTGCAGCGGATAAGAGCAGTGCTATTCTGATAAATGGAAGAAATGCTACTATAGATATGAGCGGTATTACGAAGCTTCTGCTGGCAGGACGTGCATATATCGGTCAGGAGCGGACTACAAGCATCCCGATAGAAGAATCCCACAGGTCTCAGCCTATACTTATGGGAGAGTCCATTGCGGTTAAGGGAGACCAGATTGCATATCTGGTTCCGGCGGAATGTATAGGCGTGCTTAAAAAAGACGGTGAGGAAAAGACGGTTATCGGGCAGAATCCTTTGAATAAAAAGCTTGTGGCCGATATGGAAACATATTCCAATACATATGGTGATGATTTTGTTGAAGTTGATTTTAATAAGCCTATTTATAAACTGGGAGGTAAGAGTCTCAGCGCATTCGGCGTGGCTGATGCAAGCCATATCCGTAAGGTATATGCGCAGTACAATAGTATAGATGACGATAATAAGCTCTTATTGTACTATTATCTGGTCATGGATGAAGAAAATGCGGCTGAATATTTTGTACAGTATTATGATTTCAATACCAATAAAGAGGCGCTTGACAATTATTTCAACAAATACGCCTCAGGCGGCATTATTTTGGGAGATTATGATGCGGAAAATACACAGTATACGATACTTGGTAACAGTATAGTATCCGGCGCTGTTTCAGGTTCTTCGACCTTATATACGGAAGTTGCTCAGTCACTTGAAGAAAGCACCGGATATCAGGAAAGTTCCGAGAATGCGGAAGAAGTTGTTAATCAGTGGTCAAAGACAGATGCGCAGACTATGGCAGCGGATATTTCAGCTAAGTATGAGTCGCTCTGCACTAACCTTACGGAAAATGCTTCTGTAGGAGGTAATCAGAATGTATTTAACAGCATAATCAGGGATGATACGCTGCGTCAGTATTTCGTAGATCATCCGGAGCTTGGCGGCGTACTTGTATTTACGACAGACGACGGATATAAAGCGGTTTTAACCAATAAAAATAACTATACTCCCACTGATAATAAAATCAGACTCGTCGTAGCGATAGATGGAAATTATAATCCACATGATGCAGATAGTGTAATAGACGAAGGTAATGTGACTATAGATAGAAACTT
>CAMWWS010000068.1 GCA_947178085.1 uncultured Lachnospiraceae bacterium
TTATAATGTTGTATTTCTTTATAGACAAAATTGTCTGGAACAACATTTCTTTTTGGAATAGAACAGAAATAAAATAGTTTCTCATTTCTTCTTTCCATAAAGGCATATTTTATCCAGTTTCCCGATTGTGAAAGATACAATTTCTTCAAATTACTGTTAAACTTTCGCCAAAACTGTGTACTGATTTGAATGTTTCTTTTTTGATAATTGGTGAGTTCTACTTCCTGCCCAATAACTGAAAATGCTTCTAATTCACGAATTGTATATTTCATTTCTTTTCCTTATGTGCCGTTATAATTGTGTAACTATATGCATTTACCGTTAAGATATAATTGTCTACATTTACATACCAGTTTTTTCCATTTCGGGTAATGATTGCATTATCGGAACTGATTTTAGTTTTACACCAGTCAACCACATCATCTGTATCTAAAGATAGATTTCTTTTAATGCGCTCTACGCCTAATTCAGTTGTGTGCAATTTATCCAAATTTTTTAGTAATTCATTATCTGCATTCATTTTACAATTATCCCTTTCCTTATCATAAATTCCGATTTGTTAGTGTAATTATAACCTAATTTTAACAGGTATACAATTCCGAAAAGGGAGTTAAATTATATCACTTTTATACTACTTTTAAAATTACTATTTCTCACCAATTATAATAACATGATTACTTGAACCCAGAACGGATTGTTCACGACATATACTGTAATGATAATCACACCATATCCTGAATTGATTCTCATTCCAGCTATCGACTTTATGAGATAAAAGAGGCGCCAATCCGTCTTGTGCAAAATGGTCAGTGATTTTTAGGTTATGTTTACAATAAACAGATTCCATTTCTTCCTTTGACGAATAATATGTATCTGTCCAAAAACACTTTTCATCGTCATGACGCAGTACACCTGTTTCAACTAATTGTTTTGCTAAAGCATCATCTAAATATTTTTCATCACTCATGGCAACATACTGAAATACATAATATCTTGGAATATAAGCAGTAACAAGAAGTCCTCCTTTTTTTAATACCCTTATACATTCCGATAGGCATTTTTCTCTCTGTTCTTCTGTAATGAGATGATAGAAAGGACCCATGTTTAAAACAACGTCAAATGTTTCGTCTTCAAAGAGTGACATATCAGTTGCATCTAAAACAGCTGTCCTCATTGAATGATTTGTTGCTGCAAGTTTTTTATTTATAATATCAATATGCCTTGGCGTAATATCCGTAGCAGTTACATCATGTCCCTTATCAGCAAGCCAAAAGGCATATATTCCTGTGCCGGCCGCACAATCCAATATTTTACATTTGGAAGTAATGACCTCATCAAACACTCTGGTCGTTGTTATAAATTCTATCTTTCTTGCATTATTGGTTGTCAAACGGTCTTCTTCTCTATAATTTTCATAAGTATCTACGACATAATTCTTCATTCTGATTCCTCCGATTATTTTTATTTGATTTTTAAATCATAATTCCACTACGGTATAATTTCCTAAAATAAAAAGCTACCCTCCTTAAAATATACTTTAAGGACGATAGCTAATCGCTTCGTGTTACCACCTTAATTTATCTATATCTCACAATATAGAACTCTGCAAGTACGGAAATTGTTTTCGATACTCTGACGCTATAATGGGCGTTCCCAGCGCAGCCTAATGTATAATACAGTCGGTACGCAGCTCCAAGACCGGTTCATTATTTCTTCAACGGAGTTTCTCACCTGCCAACTCCTCTCTGTGCAATCTGAAATATTTACTATCTCTCTTCATCGCAAAATATTTTTGATAATTTTACTGATAATAAATCATTTTGTCAAGCAATTTTTAAATCTGCTTGAATTATTATCCTATTCATTCTCCCTCAGCCTCTCCACAATCGACTTCTTAGAGGTAAAGTGATGTACAGCTAACGGCAGGGCGACGCCAAGCAGGATAAATACCGGCACGATAAATACCATTGGCAAAAGGGTGAAACGGAATGAAAAAAACCACCACATTCCTTCCATCAGATGACCGGCCAACGGCTCCAATATTACCGACAGAATAAGCGAAAGCACAATGGCGCCAAACGCGTAGAATACGCCCTCATAAACAAGCATCTGCTTTAATTGTTTTCCCGTCATACCGACTGACTGCAGCATCGCAAATTCCCTTCTTCGGCTTATGATTCCTGTCAGAATCGCATTGAAGAAATTAAGGATTCCAACCAGCCCGACAACAAAGCTAAGCACTCCGCCAAGTAACAGAAACATATTCCGGAAACCTTCAAAGTCTTCGCGCACAGTCGCCTTGCTCTCATACATAAGCTCTGAGCTGTCTCCCGCCGTATAATCCGCCAGAAATGCTTCCGCTTCCGCCTCTGACTCCTCATCAGGAGTATCAAACAAATAAAGAATTGGCCAAGGTTCTGCATTACTGTCCCGTGCTAAAATTTCTTTGGGCAGTACCGCATCAAAACCACTCAGCGAATAACGGTATCCCATACAATAAGGGACCGTGACAATCGCGCAGACATTATATTCAACATCCTGTCCTTTGACAATCCTCCATTCCAAATATTCCTCTGGCGTATCTTCAGTGCAAAGTTCTCCTGTACGGCTGTCATAATAGTGTCCTTCTTCTACATAACTTACAGGAAGCTTCGTTCCTACTTCAGGGAACTTACCATAAGGATTTCCATAATCGTCTACAAAGACCGCAATGGCAATATTATGGCTGTCTTTTTCAAAAAGCGGGGCTATATCGCCCTCTACAACCTTTACTTTTTCAAACAGGGCTTCATCCAGTCCCTCCAAGAGCAGGCTGGTCTGTACCAGTTCACCCCTTCTTTCGCAGTTGGCAAGATAACCGTCCGCCACATCTTCCGGAGTAAAATGGTTCATGTCCAGCCAGAGTTGTTCCGAAATATAGCAGTTTATATCTAAAGACAGGTTATATCCGCTGCCTGCCAGCGAATATTCCGTATTCTCTTCAATTTCATCTATTACATCTTCTGTCAATCCTGCATTCGGATTATTACTAAACGCTCGATACCTGAAATAATCCGTTTTCCCGACAATAAAGTCAGCCTCCATATTATGGCTCACATACTTTTCCATATCGAAGCCCTGAGTGACTGCATACACACTGTTTAAAAGAATGACTGCCAATGATAAAGAAAGCAATACAAGCACTGTCTTGGTCTTGCTGCGCCCCAGATTGGCAAACGCCATATGGAATATGGAAGCGCCTCTGGTTGCGCGGCTTTTTTTCTTTCCTGCATTTGATTCCGTATAACGCACTGCCTCCACCGGTGATACCTTCGCAGCCATCCGACCCGGACGCCTACAGGAAAGAAGCACCGTAACCACTGCGAATATACCTGAAAGCAGGAATATAACAGGAGACGCGCTGACTTTCACAACTTCACCCATCGTTGTAGTTGACATAACTACAGGTGTCAAGACACTGCCAACCCCATAGCCACCCAGAAATCCAATCGGAATGCCTATGACTGACAGGAATAAAGCCTGATTTCGTATTAACCGTTTCAACTGTCTCGGCGTCGTACCGATTGTCTTAAGCAACCCGTAAAAGCGTACATCACTGCTGACCGAAATCCTGAATATATTATAAATAATAAGATAACCGGTAAAAATCACAAGCATCAGGAAAACAACAATTGCAAAAATCATCGCCGGGTCTATGGTTGACCCAAGCTCTGAGGTCGAATACCCCCAGTTTACGCCAATGCGGACACAATCATCCGCATCCCTGTCCTCCCACTGATAACCAAGGTCAGTATCTATACTTTCCATAACTCCACGGATATTGATACTGGAAGCAAGCATTACATACATATCGGAACGGAAAGGCACCCCACCTGACTCCACATAGTCCGCCTCTACCTCTTTTACATATTCCTGCGACACATTTATATAATGTACAGGAGACAGCTTATCATAATCCCAAAAGCCAACCAGGGTAAAACTGTCCGTCCGCACCTCTTCCTGTCCGCCAGCCTGACTCATCATCGTATATGTCAACTGTACTTCTGTACCAAGTTCTGCAGGTATTCCAAGCTTTTCAAGCGCCGCCGTATCCATGGCGATTTCATCTTTTGCATACGGCAGATGGCCTTCCTTTAATGAAACATAAGACCATTTAGCACAATTGTCATCCATCCAGCTTATCTCAGCCGGCATTTTTGCAAAAGGCGGTTCTGTTATTGTGCCGCACACCGTTCGCAGACCATACGCTTTCACCTTTCTATGACTGGACAGCGCCTCGAATTTTTCATCATCAACATCCTTAAAGGTTCCGTGACAATACCCGCCCGCCTGACGGAACTGGTATTCCTCGAAACTGGAATTGATAGACAATGATATCGTAAAAAGTGATGTAAAGAGCAATGTCGTTAGGGCAATTGCAAATACAGCAATCGCATTCCGCGTTTTTGCAGCCATCAGCTGCTTAAAACTAAGGTGGCGGATACAGCTTTTATTTTTTACATTCATAGCCGCACCCCCTATACCCGCTCTACAATCTTACCGTCTTCGATACGGATGATGCGGTCTGCAAGCTGGGCAATTTCCTCATTATGTGTAATCATGACAATCGTCTGTGCAAATTTCTGCCCGGTCACCTTCAAAAGCCCTAATACATCCTGACTTGTCTTGGAATCAAGATTTCCTGTCGGTTCGTCGGCAAGAATAATAGCTGGCTTTGACGCAAGCGCTCTCGCGATTGCCACACGCTGCTGCTGTCCGCCGGATAAATTGTTGGGCAGATTGTTTAACTTGCTTTTGATTCCAAGTGTATCAATAATACTGTCAATATAGTCCTTATCGGGCTTAATTCCATCGAGCTGTACCGGAAGTACAATATTTTCATAGACATTTAATACCGGAACAAGATTATAATTCTGGAACACAAAGCCGATTTTCCTGCGTCTGAATATCGTCAACGCCTCATCTTTTAATGAAAAAATCTCCTTGCCGTCCACGGTAACCGTACCTGATGTCGGACGATCCAACCCTCCAAGCATGTGAAGGAGCGTGCTTTTCCCACTGCCGCTCGTTCCGACTACCGCAACAAATTCTCCTTTTTCCACAGAGAGGTTGACGCCGTCAAGCGCCCGTACCTCATTTTCTCCACTTCCATAAACTTTTTTCAAATTTACCGTTGTTAATTGCATCTGGTCTACCTCCTTTGATAATACAATGCTATCATGGAAATCTTTCCAGAATCTTTCCACGGAAAAATCAATTATTACAGTTTTGAAAGATTTGAAGGGGCTGCCGGTAAATAGACAAAAAATTCGGAGCCTTTTCCCACTGTAGAGCTTAACTTCATGTATCCGCCCTGACTCTGGATAATCTGTCTTGCAAGGAATAAGCCGATTCCGACGCCTTTTTCATCTTTAGCGTCCTCCGAACGGTAAAATCTTCCGAAAACAGCCGCCTGTTCCGACTCTCTTATTCCCCTTCCGGTATCGCTTACCTTAATGCATGTGAATGATTCATAGGTGTTCACGGAAATGGTGACAGTGCCATGTTCTGTATATTTTATGGCGTTATCCACAATGTTTCCGACTGCCTCAAGCGTCCACTTTTCGTCAAAAACCGCCCACGCCTTACTGTCATGGACAATGATTTCAAGTCCCTTCGCCTTTGCCGCAGGCTCATATTGTTCGTAAAGGGTATGAAGCAGACCTGTCACTGACTGAACAGACGGGCTGACTGTAACAATACCTGTCTCCAAGCGGGACAGCTTTACAAGCGAAGAAATCAGGAAGTTCAGTTTTTCCGCCTGATTATGAATCTGAACCGTGCTCTCCCTCGCGCTCTCAGGCAGTACCTCTTCCTGCAAAAGCTCCGAATATAATAATAAGTTCGAAATCGGTGTTTTGGTCTGATGTGAAATATCTGAAATCAGCGTATTTGTTTTATCCTTTTCCGTTTTCAGATTTTTGATTGACACTTCATTTGCGGCAAGGTAATGCGCGAGCATACTCTCCAATCTTGAAAGTCTTGTCTCGTCATAAAATAATTCTTCAAATTGCCCTTTCATTGCCGCATCCAGCATTGTCTCCATGCTCTGTATCACTTTCCTGACACGACGGCGTTCCAACAATACCAGACCAACGGAAAACAGAATGCAGGCAATTGCCACACACAAGACTGTTTTATTCATCCTGTTTCCTCCATGCATACCCTATTCCGTACACGGTTTTGATATAGTCTCCGGCATGAAGCTTGTCCCGCAGTCTTTTTACGCAGACTGACAGTGCATTTTCATCGACATACTCCGACTGTCCCCAAACATAGTCAATGAGAGTCTCTCTTGAAAGCGTGATTTCTTTATTTTCCATAAAAATCCGTAAAAGCTTCTGCTCTGTTTTACTAAGCTCCACCTTTTCCCCGCAGTAAAAGAACTCCATACGTTCAAAATCAAAAATCCAGTCATCGATTTTCTCTTTATGATTGCCCGAACTTTGTTCCAGTCTGCGAAGCTGCGTATTCACGCGCGCCCGGAGCACAGCAAGGGAAAAGGGCTTGGTTATATAATCCTCCGCCCCCGCTTCCAAGCCGGTCACAATATCGGTTTCCATATCGTTTGCGGTCAAAAGAATGACGGCAGTGTCAGATTCCGCTTTCAATTCCTTCAGGAAATCAAAACCGCTTCCGTCCGGAAGGTTTACATCGAGAATCACCAGTTCATAGGTATTTTCCCGCAGCTGTTCTTTAGCCATTCGTATCGTCCCGCAGGCGTGTGCCAAAATACTCTCGGAAGTCAGCGCACGGCACAATCCTTCCGCCAGTGCTGAGTCATCCTCTATAATCAGAATGTGGTACATGTGAAATGCCTCGTTTCCAAATAATCTTTCTTACATGTCTGACATAATTCGGATATCATTTTAGCATATAGCACCTGTTTTTACAATGATATAGCAGGGCGTATTATTTCGTCTTCGTTCCGCCTTTATTTCATCTTTATTCTGTCTCCCTCAGCCTTTCCACCAGCGTTCTTCTTCTCATGATGATTAAAATAATTCCCGAAATAATTGCGGGTACGACCACAACCAGAACTGCATATCCGGTCAGATACCAAACGGGGAAATGCCAGTGAAGATAAGTTGCTGCATGCTCACGCATGGTCTGTATGAGAACATACCCCGCTGCCGTTCCGAAAATAACGGTAATGACGATGTTTTTCACCGCAAGGATAAGTCCCTCTCCGATAATCATCTTCCTAAGCTGAGCGCCGCTCATTCCAATAGAACAGAGCATTGCGAATTCCCGCTTGCGGGCCATAGCGTTTGACACTAAGGTATTTACCAGATTTATAAGCGCAAACCCGATTATAAACGCCGAAAGTCCAAAGATAAAGACTTGAATCGAGTTATAAGATAGTTCACCATTTTTTAGTTCGTCCGTAAATTTCTTCATTGAAAGATAGGGATTTTCATCAGTATAATTTTCAAGGAATTCTTTTACAATTGTATCATTTCGGTAATCATCAACCGAAATAATCAACCCATCGCTGAAATCATATCCTTCAGGAACCATGGTTTTTAAAAGTTCTTCAGGCATAAAAAACCAGCCTGTGTGTATAGTAAACAACTTTGCACTCTCATCGTTAATTTTATAAATATTTTCAACATCTCCCGCCACGGTAAAATAGTCCTCACGATAATTTTCACCATCATACCACCTGAATCTGACCTTGTCTCCTGTCTTGAATTCCCAACCGTATATTTCTTTTGCCACGAAGTTATCACTTACTATTATTTCCTTATTCTGCACCATTCTGTCATAATCAAAAACTTCGCCTTCTTTCCGGCATTGTTCAAAAATATCGGTTTCATCTCTATCAAAGGGCATAACAGCGTCGTTTGTCTGATAATTATTATACTCAAACGTAACATCAAAGCGTTCCCAGCGTGTTATTTTTTTCACGCCTTCCAAAGCTGCGATTTCCTCGTCAAGTTCCCTTGGGAAGGGATTGGTAAGCTGAATATCCGCAATACCGTGTTCAACTGTCTGCACTGCATTGTTTGATATACTAAGTACATAATCGCCAAAATAATAATGCATCTGGCGGGAATATTCCTCACGGTTGAAAGAAGCCAGCAGCGTCGCTCCCGTAATAAAAAGTACCCCGCCTATGCCAAGAGAAACGGCGGTCATGGCAGATTTTTTCCTGTTGCTGTCCGAGCTTATTTTCGCAAGGCCAAAAGGCGTAAGCTTTCTTTTTCCGCGGACTTTGCCTTTTATTTCTCCTATATAGTCGTTCATTTTCGCTGCCTCTATGGGCGAAGCCAATGCCGCGATTTTGGCGGGCTTCCTTACAGAAAACATAACAGTAAGAGTGTTTGCAAATATAGTTAAAATCCAGATTTTAACCATGTTAGGGAAATAGAATCCTTTCGGAATAATAAAATACGCAAAAACCGTACCCGTCAAAATACCAATCAGAGCCCCCACAATACTGAGAAAAATCCCCTCGTACCGAACGGTTTTCCTAATTTGCACGGAAGTCATGCCAATTGTTCGGAGCTGTCCGAACTGGCGTATTCTGCCGGTTACCGAGATATAGAAAATACTGTAAATTACAAACACGCTTACAAACAGTACTGCGGCGCTTGTCACAACAGTGAATAGTTTTTCATCAGCTGATAAACCTGACAGTCTTGTCGCAAATAAGCTGTTCTCTCCGATTTGATGTCTGGGTATTCCGTACTGCTCACCCATGCTGCGTATCTCGTTTAAAAAAGTCTGATCGTCCATGTCATCTGCACCGACAATTCTGACTGCTGCTGTATAGTTTAAGTTCTTAAGCTCTGCACCGTTTTGCGCATATTCTTCCGAAAGCATTATATCAAAGCCGCTTTCCGATTCTGTATCCGTAAATCCCGTAACCGTATATGTTTCGGTATTTCCGTCAAGCCATGTCACGGAAATCTCCGTACCGATAACAGGTTCGTTGCCTATTTTTCTCATATAAGCTTTTGATACCGCCGCTTCGTCGATTTTTTCAGGGTAACTGCCCTCTGTAATCAATGAACGGACATATTTGATCTTCTCCCCATCCTCGGAATAATATGATGCACGGATGATGTAATTTTCAATCTCCATTACACTGCCAAGTTTATAAAGTATCATATCCTCGGTGCGTTCATCGTTTCTCAGATTTTCAATCTGCTCATTGCTTAAGTCTCTGTATACTACCTGCGGCATTGTCGCAAGCTCCCGCTCCTCGGCTTTATCATAAGCGGCAGCAAACCCTGACAAGCCTGAAATAAGCGTTGCAGAAAGAGCGACGGTGATTATTATAAAAAGATTCCGCATTTTTCCCGATTTAAGGCTCCTCATTGTAAGCCTGCGCAAAATTCCACTGTTATTGTTCTTCAGCATTTTCAGGCTCTCCTCTCTACAATCCTGCCGTCCTCAATCCTGACGATTCTGTCCGCAAGCTGTGCAATTTCAAGGTTGTGGGTAATCATCACAAGAGTCTGATTATAGCTTTCCGCTGTCTGCTTTAAAAGTCCGAGGACCTCCTGACCCGTCTTGCTGTCAAGGTTTCCGGTAGGCTCGTCAGCAAGGATTATTGCCGGTTTGAAAGCGATTGCCCTTGCGATTGCGGCACGCTGCTGCTGCCCTCCCGAAAGATTATTTGGAAAACGATCCAGCTTATCCTCAAGGTGAAGCATTTTTATAACGCCGTCTATAAATTTCCTGTCGGGTTTATTCCCGTCCAGCTCAATTGGCAGGACGATATTTTCGTAGACATTCAGCATTGGTACAAGGTTGTAGTTCTGGAAGACAAAGCCGATCTGTCTGCGGCGGAAAACAGTAAGTTCGTCGGGAGACATTCCGGCAATTTCCTTTCCTTCGATTTTGACGCTTCCGGAAGTAGGATTATCAAGTCCGCCCATCATGTTAAGCAGCGTGGACTTTCCGCTTCCCGAGGTTCCCACAACAGCCACGAATTCGCCCTGCTCAACGGAAAAATCAACGCCGTCCAGAGCTTTTACGAGGCTGTCGCCGCTGCCGTAGTATTTTTTTAGGTTTTCGGTTTTAAGTATGTTCATTTTGCTTTGCTCCTGTATATGAAGATTTTGTAATTTCAGTATAGACGGGAAATGTCACAAAAATATCTCAAATTTATGAAGAAATGGTAAAGATGGATTTTTCAAGACGGTCGTTGTACAATATAGACAAATCAACGCAGGGCACGCTTGCGCTGCATTGTCAATGTCATTAAGTTTAGTATTTTCGTACCTTGAAAATTTAATAATAATCCTAAC
>CAMWWS010000069.1 GCA_947178085.1 uncultured Lachnospiraceae bacterium
CTATTATGGTATCCGCAGACAGCTTCTCGAGCTGCTGGATGAAGCTGTCAAAAAGCGTTCGCAAATCCAGCCAGGCCGGAATTGCAAACGCCCACGAATCCAGCTCAGGTACAGGCACTTAAATAATAGAAAATCATGCATCTGACACCACTCTTCAACATGACTACTGCCAGGTTCCTGACTTGAACCAGATACAGTTTATCATATTTTATAATATAAGGCAAAATTTACTATTTGATTTTCAAGGTACAGTCGGAAAGTATGAACTTTCCTTAAGTTGACCACATTGGGTACTTAGCGAGGTCTTTTCGAGCTTAGTACCGCTACGAGCGACAATGTAGCGCAAGCGTGCCCTGCGTTGATTTGTTTATATTGTACAACGCCCGTCCTGAAATTATTTTTATGAATTCGGAAAATACTCCAAAATATACTCCTCCACAATTCTATCCGTCAGCTCATACATACTTTGAATAGCCTCTTCATAATTTTCCTTAGTAAGCCTGCCCTCTCCTGCAATCATTCTATCACAGATTAGATGATTGATATCGCTGGTAAAATGAACAGGATCCATATAATTATCCAGATTGGTAATAATTTCTTCGTCACCCTGATAAAAGTAGACTTCAGCGTTATCATACTGCAATATTGCGGCAATCGCCTGCGATTCATTATAAAGAAAAGAATCACGATTTCCACACCGATAATTGTAGTCCCACCAAAGCATGGAATAGGGCGAGAAGAAGAACTTGAAAGTCGTCTCAGGGTGTGCCTCTATTTGTGCGGTCAATAGTGCGATATTATCAGCAAGCTCTTTCTTATATAGGGTTTTCTCATACATAGGAGTAACGGTTGACGGGCGTCCATAGAATCCTAATGCATACTCTGTACCAAAATTTTTATCCTGCGCCCAATTATACGAAGTTCCCTCATCATAGTCACTTTTCATGGAAAAAAACAGCATATATGGAATTTTTTCCATTAGAACATCTTTATTCAGGACATAGGGTATGTCGTTCAGGTAATTAGTATCGTATAGATACAAAGGGCAGCCGGTGAGTTCATAAGTAGGTTCCGTACTGGCGAAGAGAGAAGTCGGGTCAATATTATAAAAAATGTATTTTATATCACGACTTTGAAAAGCTATATCAAGCAGATAGCATAAATCGGCAGTTGCGCCATATGAACGGATTGCCTTTATGGCAGTGCAGTCAAACCCATCATCAAACCAGCGGTTATTATAGTTTTCGCACACGGATGAACCGACTATCAGGCTGTCGTAGTCAAAATTACGCAGAGTTCCGATACATTGATATTCTTTATCAGTGAGCACGCTTTTCAGCCCCGGAAGAGGCTTGTGATATTGATAAAAAGGGTCAAATATTACAACGGCTGCGATCACAAGCAAAAGTAAAGCCGCGCTTCTTATGAAAAATGAATTAATAAACTTTTGTTCCATACTAATCGCCTCCATTAATTTGCTAGAAATTGAAATATAAAAATGTGCTAACCTGTGATAATGAAATAATACACCATATAAAGATAATACATATTCCCCAGCATTTTGCGGAACTGAACTTTCCGTCTTCGGCAATCTCCAGAGCGTTTTTCCTGAAAATTAAGAAGAAGGAAAGCGCCAGATAAATAAGAAGAAAGAGCAGGAAAGCATATTTTATCATATTTGGAGCAATAACTTGAAGAGCTTTTTTAATAACATAAAATTCAGCAATATCTAACTTGGAAGCAATGTCAAACATTTTCCCTGTATATTCAAATCCAAACAGATGCTTAAACATCTGTACTGCATCCGAAACACTTTCACTCCGAAAGAAAACCCATAAAAGATTGAAAATAGTGAAAGTAAAAAACCAGCCGACCCAGGCGGGGATATGGAATTTTGACGGCTTCTTTTCCGGTCTTCCTTTGATTCCCACGATTCCAAGGCTGTCCCATGCAACAAAAAGCCCCTGTATACAGCCCCAGATAACAAATGTCCACGACGCCCCATGCCATAGACCGCTTAGGAAAAATACAACAAGAATATTCAGAATAGTCCGCAGCTTACCCCGCCTGTTGCCGCCAAGCGGAATATAAACATAAGTAGTGAAAAAACGCGATAGTGTAATATGCCATCTTTGCCAGGTTTCTTTAATGGAACAAGCTTTATAAGGTGAGTTGAAATTGACGGGAAGTATAATGTTGAACATTCTTGCAAGTCCCATCGCCATATCGGAATAACCGCTGAAATCAAAATAAAGTTCAAAAGCAAAGGACAAAATAACGAACAGAGTTGAAAGTGAATCAAGGCTATAGGCTTGTCCGAAGCCATAATTTGCGACAAGCGCCAGAACATCGGCAAGCAGCACTTTTTTTCCAAGACCCAGAACGAACAGAATGATGCCTTGTGCAAAATTCTGAGCATTAAATCTACGACTAGAAGTGTCTTCTAATTGAGGAATCATTTCTGTATGCAGAACGATCGGACCGGCAACCAACTGAGGGAAAAATGTGACAAAGGCTGCATAAGTTATAATGGAATAATGCTCTGCCCTTCCCAAACAGCGGTCTATGATAAATGAAAGCTGTTGAAAGGTAAAAAAGCTGATACCAAGCGGCAGCAGAATATTTTTAAGTGCAAAACCCGTATGAAAAGCCGCATTGATATTTTCTATAAAGAAATCATAATATTTGAAATAAAAAAGCAGTCCCAGGTTAAATGCAATTCCTGCAATCAAACAAATGCGATGGCCGATACGTTTCCACAGCATAGACTTATCAAATGTAAGAAGAACGCTCAACAAGTAATTGACGGCAATGCTTACTATAATAATTGCAAGATAATAGAAATTGAAGTAGCCGTAGAACCACAAGGACATAGCAGTCAGGAAGAACTTCGCCAACTCATAGCGCTTATAATGGTTCAGGCCATACCAGCCAATTAGAGTAATTGGCAGAAATATGAAAATAAATATAAAAGAATTAAATAGCATAAGCGCTCCCAAGCAAATTATTTTAAAAGTCAGTATATCCCGGCAAGGTTTTTTCCATGCAGAAAGAATTTGTTAATCTGATTTAGTAATTCAGTATTTATTAATATGGAATAGTATACCAAATAAGGAAAATGGATACAATGATAATATTCCGATAAAGGAAATATAAACATATATTTTGTGGGAGAACTTTTATAGGAGAGATGTATGATGGGAAAAAAGGCGTTTATAATTTTATTGGTTGGACTTCTTCTTATAATAATGACCGGCTGCAGTGAATCTACACCGACAGGAGAAATGGTATATAAAAAAACTGCAAACGAAACGTTTTGCAATGAGTATGCTTTGGGTTCTGCAAATCTTTTTTAAATAGTTAATAAAGTTTAGATATCTTTTATGAATTCGTCATGATTTGGACATATTTTATTGTTACAATATTTATATCAAAAGAAGCTGTGGGGTTGTTTACGTGAGGTCTTCGGTTCCAACAGCTTCGACAAAAAACAATTAAAATTTATATAGAAAAAAGAGAATCCTAATGTGTTGGATTCTCTTTTTTAGTAGGAAAACAAGTCTATTACCAATTCATAATTTCCTTTATTTTCTGAACCAGCATCCATGCCGATTTATTATGCGTTCTGGAACTTGGGTGGAAATCAACAACATATCCGTCACTTTCCTGATGCAAATTAAATTTCATGGAATGAATATTTTCGTCATTTGTATCTTTTTTATATGCGGCGATTGCCTTTTCTATATATGGGAATAACCGCTGATTCATGATTCCGTATGTACACAGGATAACTGAGTCAGGATTCAGGCGGCGTATATCCTGCAGGAATTTCTGGTATGAAGCTGCAAATTCTTCCTGCCTGTCTTCCTTGTCCTGACAAAAGCTGTCGTCATTTGTTCCGAGATTCAGTACTATTAAATCAGGCTTATAATTTGCAAAATCCCAAGATTTTCCCATTATTGCTTCCTGATTAATTGTACCCCTGGAAAATCCTATTATAGGATAATGAGGCGGAACCAACTGATCTGCTAACCTTTCGTCAGTTTGTGTAAAACCTGAAATAATACCATAACCGCTATATGATACCATGCTGTAATCGGCATGCAGTGCCTGAGCGGTCAGATAAGCATATGTTTTGGTTACATCTTCCGTTGCGGTGGAAAAAGTGTGTTCCAGATTACTGTCGTCTACTCCATAGCCGCAAGTGATGGAATCTCCTATGAATTCCAGACAACGGAGCCGTTTTTTCGCAGGAGTCAGGACGGCGTTTTCATCAGCTATAAGCTGCTTGATGCCAACAATCGACATCGGAGACTCCGATAATTTTATCACTTGTACGTGATATGTATGAGTCGTGTCGCTGTTAATGAGCGTATATTGCCTTTCAGATGCAGTGAGCATATCGTCTACAACGCGTATGCCATCGATTAGAACAGCGATGCGTACCTTATCCTGCATGGGTGCATCCTTTGACGCTGCATTATCATCACCCTGAAGCAAAAGTTCCAGATGGCTTCCTTGAAAGTCGAACTCGATGCCGCTTCCGGAAAGCGCGAGCCAGAGGATGTTATCCTGAAAAAGGGTTCTGCCCACGTATTTAACATGGCTGTCATCAGTCGTATAATATTTAAGTGATTCCATAAGTATATTCCTTTCTGGTGTGATGTTTTACTGAATTGTAATATTAGCAGAGGTTAAAACCTCATTAACTCTGTCAAGTGTAGTGCTAAGTATATCTGCAATTTCTTCAGACGTTTTTCTGGAAATATACAGACTTAAAATTCTGGCTTCTTCCTTAGCAGCGTTGGCTTCTCTTTTGGCAGAGTCAGCTTCCTTCTTGGCAGCGTTGGCCTCTTCCTTAGCAGCCTTGATTTCAGCCTTGGCTTTGGTCTGGGCTCTTTCCACAGCAGCTTTGGCATCCGCTTTAGCATTTGCTACCTCTTCCTTCATTTCTTCAACCATGAGTCTTTCCATATTACGGTCCATAATATATAACGCTTCTGATAACATATTCATCAACTCCTCCGGTTTATATGCAAATTCGGTAATCTCCTGATAAATAGGAAGAAACATGGGAAAGTGCCTGACCAACGATGAAATTTCATTGACATCGTCTGAGCTTAAAAAAGTCAGCCATGCGTCCTGTAATGTACTGCTTTTGGTTATATTATGTACGATTGAATGAAAGGTGTCAAGACATAAAAATATATCTTCGTGAAGCCCTGCATTATTCTTATATATACCGGTATCGAAAGCAGCAGTGCGTACATGGATGTACTTTCCATTGACGGAGTGAAATTCTGCGGGGCTCTTCTCCATCAGAATTATGCAATAGACCTTGTGTAAGTCATTAAAAGAAAAATTCTTTCCCTGCTTATTTTTGACTTTTTCATACTGCCGCATAATGATATCGGAAGCATAGCAGTCTGTGCGTGCTAGCGGAAAACTGTAGCCAATCTTCTGCATTTCTACATTTGCATAAGAGTCGTCGTCGAGGCGTACCAGTACATCCATAATGACGAAGCTGCCTGATTCACTTAAGCGGGTGCCTTCTCGTGGAAGGATTTCCATTATGGATATTTTCTTGCCAAGGATGGAAGAAAGTAAGGATTCCAGCCTTTCCTTGTGTATTTCCGGCTTGAAAACTTTGCGGAATACGGGATCATAAGTGATGCGCAGACCGTGTTTCCCGATACAGAAATCCAAAAGCTCCTGTTGAATATTCGGTGGGAATTGAAGAAAATCATTCCATGCAGACGGATATTTCGCCAGAAATTGTTTCACAGCCTGATGAGATGGAAAAGACGGAAATAGCTTCGGATAGGCTATAGATGTGGTAAGTGTGTCGTTTGCGTCATTGACGCGAGTTGCATGACTTTTGTTTTTTGACATGATGTGTCCTCCTTAGAATTGGTGCAATAGAAAAAATGCCTTGTAGAGACCGAATTTTCTATTACATAAATGGAAAAGCTGTTCAGAGCAGGAAGCGCTCAAAACAGATGTGAAACAGAAAGTTCCACTGAGTTGATTGTTATGGATAAGAGTATAACAGGTGTACGGTATGGTGTCAATTATAAAAAGGTAATATGTTGTATATGATAGAAAGTTGACACAGGCTGACAGATTCCATATAATACTTTCTAAAAAATAGTGACATATTAAGCAAAATGAGAAAACATCTATGAATTGAATAATATCCTTTATGAAAGACGGAGAGAAGAAAAATGTTTAAAATGAAAAGAAAAGCAGCCTTCCTGCTTATATTAATTCTGACACTCACAGGATGCGGAAACCAAATATCTCGAATTGATTCAGAGCAAACTGTGGAAATAGAACAAGCTGATGTAGAATCTAAGAATAATGAGTCAGAGCATATTATTGCAGAATTACAGAGCCTTGCAGCGGAACAAGTCGGTACAGATTCACAGAACCCGGAACCAGAGCAGGCAGAGCTATCCATAGAAGAGAGCCATGCAGAAGATACAAGCTATGATTTTACCATATGTTTTGCAGGCGACATTAATCTGGACGAAAACTGGGGCACGACCCAGTATATGGATGCACAGCCTAATGGGATTTATGATTGCATTTCAAAAGAGATGATTGATACGATGCAGGCTGCCGACATCATGTGCCTGAACAATGAATTTACCTATAGTACGGGCGGAGCGCCTATGAAAGGGAAAGCATATACATTCCGGGCAAAACCGGAGCGTGTGGAAATCCTGCATCAGTTGGGCGTAGACGCCGTGACATTGGCAAACAATCATGTATATGATTATGGAAGAGATGCATTGCTTGATACTTTTTCGGTACTTGAAGAGGCTGATATACCATACTTCGGAGCCGGACGCACCTTGCAGGATGCGATGCAACCGCTGTATCTTGAAGTGGATGGTAAGACTGTGGCGCTGGTAGCGGCGTCGAGAGCAGAGAAAAATAAAATGACGCCACAGGCAGATGATGAAAATCCGGGAATCCTGCGTTGTTATGATACGGAGCTGTTTTTGCAGGTAATTAAGGAAGCAAAAGACAACGCCGATTTCTGTATTGCATTCGTGCATTGGGGAACAGAGTACAGTTTTGATCTGGAACAGGTACAGCTGAGTACGGGCAAGGAGTATCTTGACGCAGGCGCTGATGCGGTTATCGGGGCACATTCCCACTGTCTGCAGGGCATGGAATATTATGATGGGAAGCCGATAATCTATAGTCTGGGAAATTACTGGTTTAATGGAAAGACCTTGGATACCATGCTGGTGCAACTGCACTTTTCGGGGGATGATACGGAAACACAGCTTACAGTTCAGGTAATCCCTGCTGTGCAAGCTGAATATAAGACAACCTATGCATCAGAAGAGTCCGAACAGCGAAGAATCTATGATTTTCTGGAGAGCATATCTGTCAACGTGGATATTTTGGATGATGGAACCGTTGTGGAGAGTCTGAATAATGATATATAATCATTCAGTCTGCCTTTTTTGGCGTTTACGTTGTTATATTTTTATGTGCATTATGCCAGAAATTCTTTTAAAAGTGATTCCAATTCCTGAGCCTCCGTTTTAGAAAGGGCAGGGTGCGCTATAGGAGCGGCAGGAATATTGACGCTGCTTTCCGATGCAGTAATTATTTGAGATTCAAAAGACGCATCTGTCTGTATTACAGATGGATTATCGCTTTGTTTTGTCTGATTATTGCCCGAAGCAATCGTTTGATTTTCAATATGTGCTGTAGCATTTTTATTATCCTGTGCAGTGTCTTTTATATCACCCTGTATCAGCTTCAAATCAAGAGCAGTCTGCTCCAGCCGGTTTGCCAGATGGTTTTCGAGATAATCAATCAGATTGGTACGCAGGGTGTTTGTCTTGGCGGAGATATCAACAAGGGAAGAGATTGCAAAATAGCAGTATAATCCCAGAAAACTTACGATATAATAAGGAACGATATATTGAACAGATTCACCTGCGGTAATTTCCTTACATGCAGCAATTCCTGAAATGAGGATTGACAATAGAACAAGCTGCCCTGACAGGTGCTTGAGCGTGGATAATGATATGCCGTATATTTTTATTTTGTTCATATACTTGTCCACAAAAACGGGAACATTGGACATGCCGTCATGTAACTGGCAGCAGCTTGAGAATTTTAGTTTCAACTGTTGCAGAGATTTATTTTTTGTTGCGGACATATTTTCCGTTTGCGTTATAAGTTTATGGTAGAGCACACCTATGCTGATTTGGCATATTATACTTAATGAGAGCAGAATGAGTATGGGAACCATAAATTCCGGATGCTTAAACATAATTTGAATCATATTATTGACCATGCTCCTTTCGTATAGATTTTCTGTAAATAATTATAAATAGAACAAATTGTAATCTCAATAATTTCGGCTATGTAACTTATCAACAAATTCCGCTGTTTTTTGTCTGATTCTGTCGGTAAGTACTGGAAACTGTTTCTTTTTTGTGATATAGTGGGAATAATTAAAATTATGCCATTATCATAATGAAAATATATGAAATGGGGTTATTCGGGAGGTCAGTGTTATGAGGTATAATCCACAAGGAGTATGTTCCAAAGCAATTGATATTGAAGTAGAAGACGGAGTAATTAAATCTGTTCAATTCACAGGAGGCTGCAATGGCAATACGCAGGGAATCTCCAAACTGGTTGTGGGAATGAGAGCAGAAGACGCTATTCAGAGACTTAAAGGAATAAAATGCGGCTTCAAAAATACATCCTGTCCTGACCAGCTGGCATGCGCTCTTGAGAAAATCGCAGAAGGTGCGAATTAGAACATAAAAAAGGGACATAAATTTATTTATAGGAGGCTTTTCTCATATGGATAAAAAAATCGTATTGACCGGCGGCGGAACTGCCGGGCATGTTACGCCTAATATTGCGATGATTCCGAAGTTAAAAGAGCTGGGATATGAAATTTTCTATATGGGCTCTTATGACGGCATAGAGAAAAAGTTAATTGAAGATTTTGATATACCGTATTATGGTATTGCAACAGGTAAGTTCAGGAGATATTTCGACCCTAAAAACTTTTCGGATCCTTTTCGGGTGTTAAAAGGAATGGCCGAAGCCAAAAAATATTTAAAAGCAATCAAGCCGGATGTCGTTTTTTCCAAAGGCGGGTTTGTCAGTGTGCCGGTTGTCCGGGCAGCGGCATCTTTGAAAATTCCATGTATAGTGCATGAGTCCGATATGACGCCGGGATTGGCAAATAAGCTTTGTATTCCTGTAGCCAAAAAGATATGCTGTAATTTCCCGGAAACCTTAAATAACCTGCCTGCTGATAAAGCTGTTCTGACCGGCTCTCCTATCAGGGAGGAATTGATGAAGGGCAGAAAAGAAGCAGCTTATGAGCTGTGCGGATTCGACGCTTCCAAGCCTGTTATTATGGTAATCGGCGGAAGTCAGGGTTCAGCTGCAATCAATCAGGCTGTCAGAGATGCTCTGCCGGAACTACTCGAAGATTTCCAGATTGTCCATCTGTGCGGAAAAGAAAAAATGGATAACCTGCTTCTGACGACCAAGGGATATAAACAGTTTGAATATATTAAAGCTGAATTAAAAGATATTTTTGCGATGGCGGATATAGTTATTTCCAGAGCCGGAGCTAATGCAATCAATGAACTTCTTGCACTCAAGAAACCCAATCTTTTGATTCCACTGCCTTCGACAAGCAGCCGCGGAGACCAGATTCTAAATGCAAAGTCTTTTGAATCTCAAGGTTTCAGCATCGTAGTGGATGAGGATGATTTAACAGTTAAGCTTCTGGTGGAGAAGGTACAGGAACTGTATTTTACAAGAATGACATATATTGACGCTATGAAAAAAAGCTCCCAGAGGGATGCTATTGGAAGCATTGCCGATATTATTGAGGAAGTGGCGGCTAATAAAGGTAAATAGCGTATAAAAAGAGAGGATCATATATGGCGGAAGATGACAGGGTTTTATCGGATGAACAGATGAAGCAAAGAGCGGCAGAAGGTTATTTTGTAAGGGATATGGAGAATGACCGTGTTTACTGCCCGATGGGCGAGATACTAAGGAAAAAATGCAATAGGAAAAACGGCGAGACAAGATATGCAAATAAACGTGTCTGCAAGGTATGTGAGCAGAAAGATATATGTACCAGATCGCCGTGGAAGGAAATAGACTTTCCGGAAGGAGTCGCGGAGGTAAGAAACAAAAACTGGTTGCGGGCGATGAAGATGGAAAATATGCAAATCTGACAGTGGGATGGATTTATCCCCTAACATCAATTAATTATTATTTTTAAT
>CAMWWS010000070.1 GCA_947178085.1 uncultured Lachnospiraceae bacterium
ATACTATATGATTAAGAAAGATTCGTCAGAAATAAGCTTTACATAATTACATAAATAATTTTAATTTGAAAGAAACGAGGTACAATTATGACAACAGGTGAAAAAGCGTTAAAAATGCATGAGGAGTGGAACGGCAAGCTGGAAACCGTTTCCAAATCAGCCGTCAAAACAAGAGAGGATTTGGCAATCGCCTATACGCCGGGTGTTGCAGAACCCTGTAAGGTAATTGCAAAAGACAAGGAAGCAGCCTACACATATACATGGAAATCCAACACAATAGCTGTAGTTTCCGACGGAAGCGCTGTTCTCGGTCTTGGAAATATCGGTCCTCATGCGGCTATGCCGGTTATGGAAGGCAAAGCCGTACTGTTCAAGGAATTCGGCGGCGTAAATGCAGTTCCCATCTGCCTCGACACACAGGATACCGAAGAAATCATCAAGGCGGTAACTTATCTTGCGCCGGGCTTTGGCGGAATCAATCTGGAGGATATAAGTGCGCCACGCTGCTTTGAAATAGAAGAAAGGCTGAAAGAGATTCTGGATATACCCGTATTCCATGACGACCAGCACGGTACGGCTATCGTGGTACTGGCAGGCACTATCAATGCCCTGAAGGTCACAGGTAAGAAAAAAGAAGACTGCAAGGTAGTAGTAAACGGAGCAGGAAGCGCAGGTATCGCTATCACCAAACTGTTACAAAGCTATGGATTTAACAACATCATCCTGTGCGACAGCACCGGTATCATCAGCAAATCAAGAAATAACCTGAATAAAGTAAAACAGCAGATGGCTGAGACCACCAATCCGTCGAATGAAAGCGGCACACTTGCAGATGCAATGAAAAATTCAGATATTTTCATCGGCGTATCCGCTCCCGACGTCGTAACGTCAGAGATGGTTGCTTCCATGAAAAAGGATCCCATAATATTCGCAATGTCCAATCCTGTACCGGAAATCATGCCAGATGTTGCAAAGGCTGCCGGAGCACGTATAGTAGGCACCGGACGCTCCGATTTCCCTAACCAGATTAATAACGTAGTGGCTTTCCCCGGCATCTTCAAAGGCGCTCTGGAAGGACGCGCACCGCAGATTACGGAAGAAATGAAGCTGGCTGCTGCTTATGCCATTGCAGGATTGGTTCCTGATGAAGAATTAAATGAAGACAATATTATGCCGGAGGCTTTCAATCCCGTGGTTGCGGAAGTTGTCGCCGAGGCAGTGAAATCACACATTCATAAGCAGTAGAGGGGGCACTTAGCCACCCTTCTACTGTAATGCGTCATGAATAAATCGGAGAAATGTAATGACTCAGGAAGATACTTTGATACTTTATAAGCTTATAATACTATATATGCTGAACCGCGCCGCATTTCCAATTACGAAAGCACAGGTAGCCGATTTCATTCTTGAAAACGAGTATATGGACTTTTTAACTCTGCAGCAGGTATTTGCCGAACTGGCGGACTCTGAGATGATTACTGCGACTACTGTCCGCAACCGCACACATCTTGCTATTACAGAAGAAGGAAAAGAGACGTTATATTTATTTATTAACCGACTTAACGTACTCACCAAGAAGAAAATCGACAGTTTTTACATGGAAAAAGGACTGGAAATGCGAAACGAGGTTTCCATTACTTCCGATTACTATAAATCCACTTCCGGAGAATATGAAGCCCGCTTACAGGCTACGGAAAAAAAGGTCAGGCTTATCGATATCACATTATCGGTTCCCGATGAAGAAACCGCTGCCGCCATATGCGATAACTGGCAGAAAAAAAATCAGATCGTGTATCAAAGCTTAATAGAGCAGTTATTTTAGCCTTTTATACGCTTCATATGTTCTTTGATTTTGACTTCATATCCATTTCCGGAAGGACGATAAAATTCTTTTCCATTCAATTCATAAGGAAGATATTGCTGCTCCACATAATGGTTGGGATAATCATGCGCATACTTATATCCCGTGCCGTGACCTAGCTTCGCGGCACCCTTATAGTGTGCGTCCTGTAGATGCGTAGGTATCGGCAGATTCCCGCTCTGCTCTACCTCCTTCATTACCTCGAAAATGGCGTTGCAGGAGGAATTGCTTTTCGGAGCGCACGCCACATAAGTCGCCGCCTGTGCTAAAATAATCTGAGCCTCAGGCATTCCTATTCTTTCAACTGCAAGCGATGCACTGACCGCTACCGTTAGTGCGTTTGGATCAGCATTTCCTACATCCTCAGCGGCGCATATCATTATTCTTCTGGCGATAAAAGTCACGCTCTCCCCCGCATAGAGCATTCTCCCAAGATAGTATACTGCTGCATCCGGGTCCGATCCTCTCATGCTTTTAATAAATGCCGAGATTGTATCATAATGGTTATCCCCTGTCTTATCGTAACGGAGGACTCTTTTCTGAATACATTCCTGTGCCACTTCAGTCGTAATATGTATCTTACCGTCTTCGCTCCTGTTAGTAGTCATGATGCCGAGTTCTACCGCATTCAGGGCATGTCTTGCATCTCCGCCTGACAAATCAGCCAGAAAATCCACAGCATCCTCGTCAATTACTGCATCATATGCACCCATACCCTTCTCTTTATCATAGACGGCACGATCGATCAACACTTTGATATCGTCTCTTGACAGTGGCTTTAGTTCAAAGACTATCGAACGGGAGATTAACGCCCCATTGACTTCAAAATATGGATTCTCTGTAGTAGCGCCAATCAGGATAATCGTTCCGTCTTCCACAAACGGCAGCAAGTAATCCTGCTGTCCCTTATTAAAACGGTGGATTTCATCAATGAAAAGTATGGTCTTCCTTCCGTACATTCCGCTTGTATTCTTCGCCTGCTCAACTACGGCTTCCATGTCCTTCTTGCCTGCTACGGTCGCATTAATCTGTGTAAATTCCGCACTGGTTGTATTGGCAATGACTTTCGCAAGCGTTGTTTTGCCGGTTCCCGGCGGTCCATAGAATATAATGGAACTAATCTTATCAGCCTTGATAGCGCGGTAAAGCAGTTTATCCTTACCGATGATGTGCTGCTGCCCTACTACCTCATCCAATGTGGCAGGCCTCAATCTTGCGGCAAGCGGAGATTCCTTATCCATGTTCGTATTTCTCATATACTCAAATAAATCCATACTGGCTTCCGTTTCCTTTTTCTACAGATAATCTACAGAGAAAATTTGCTGTATGTAATAAAATAATTTTATAAACAATTGTGAAACTGTTATCAAATGTCACGAACTTAGTCAAAATAAACAAAAACGGCGCTCACCGCAAGCGAAATCGCGCCTTATTTTGTTTATTCTGACTAAGTTCTGGTTATTGAAATAGAGTTTAGCAATTAACTATATTTATTTTATCATGAGAGCAGTTTTTTGTCAGTATATAAATCACCTGATTTTTCAGGTATCTCCTATGATTTTTTTATAAATATTTCGAATTCCGCAATGGAAACATATAATAACTCCGGCAACTGCACCGATACCTGCCTGCAGTATTTCAAACGGAAGCTTTATAATCGCATATTCAGGCGTACTGTACACATACGCACGCCCCAGAGTATAGCCTATTACCATAATCACTGCACCGATGGAAACGCCTGCGATTGCACCGGCTTTATTATTCTTTTTGAAAATTCTGTTAACAAACATTGATATAACGAGAGCCTGCACTCCGTGTGTCACAAGCGAGACAAACATGGGTGCGGGATAAAAGAAAAAATCTCCCAAAAATGAGCCGACGCCTCCGACTACAGCCGCATGGAAAGGGTCAAGCAGGATTGCGGCAGTACAGATGGCTATATCGCATAAATATAAATGACCGCCGGGCACCGGAATGCTAAAAGAGCTCAGGACGATGTTCAGCGCCATGAAGAGGGCAGAGATTGTTAGTTTTTTTACAGAAATAGTAGTTTTCATGATTTTTTGACTCCTCTCTTGATGGATAAGGGTAGGGGATAGCGCTGGGGGATTTTAAAACGGCCGTTGTACAATATGTGCAATTACCTATATTATTAAAGTGCCAAAAGATACTTCAATAAACTTCGGCTGGCAGATTGCGCACAATGTTCGTGAAGCGCCTTGCGAAGTCGTATGAGATTTTCTTAATATTCCGTTCTATACCCAGCAATTTCGGGACATGGATGTCCCGAAAAGCCCGCTCTGAGCCTGGACGGCGAATAGCGGGCGGTTGCGTCCGGCATCTATAGCGTTAACGGAATATTTAGGAAATCCATATGACGCAGTCAGGCGCGAGGGAACATTTTGCGCAATCTGCCATCTCAGCCCATGAAATAATCTTTTGTCTCCTGAATATTACAAATATTCCCTAATCAGTCTCTGTTAAATCCCTACTTTTCCTATATATTTTATCAATATTATCACCTTTTTATTTTTGTGTCAATATCTGCATCCAAATTTCCTCGCACCATCTTCGAACAGCATATACATCTCCCATTATCGCCATTTTCACACCAGCTTATCAAAGAAACTATTGCTAATCCAAACCCAATATGTGATAATATAAACCAGAGAAATGCCTTACGGAAACTATATAGGCTATGAAGATAAAGAGGGTTTGCGAAATGAGCGGCTATCAAAATAGAGGCAGCATGGGAGAACAGATAAAAGGAGCGCTTACTGAGGCATTGCAAAGCGGTGATTTCAGTAAGTTAAATGATTTGGTGTCTCAGACTGTCAACATTACTATAGACGAAGTCAGGTCAAATATTGCATCCGGTATCGGTACAGGCCTGGAAAAAGAAAAACAGGCGCAGGAAGAACGTCGCAGACAGGAACAACAGAACCGGCAGCTTAGGGAGGAACGTGAAAGGCAGGAACAGGAACGAAGAAACAGACTGATACAGGAGTCACGTAACAAGCAGGAACTGGAACAACGCAACAGGCAATATAGTCTTCAAAATAAATTCCGAATCAAAAAGGTAGGCAATGTATCCAATGTGCTTTATCAGGTATTCGGCGGAATCGGTCTGGGATTTACAGGATTGTTTACTCTCGGATACATTTTTACGGCATTATATGATTGGCACTTAACAAGCGTGGGAGGATGGATTGCAAATTTACTCTTTCTTACATTTTTTTTCGGTATGATTAATCTAGGCATCAGCCAACGAAAACGCCTAAAGCGTGCAGAACGCTATGTAAAGCTGTGTGACCATAAAATGTATAAAAATATAAAAGAATTGGCAATGGCTTCCGGCAAAAAAGAGCGCTATGTTGTAAAAGATCTGCAGAAAATGATTGATTTGGGTTTTTTCCCTGAAGGACATCTGGATGAACAGAAAACCTGCTTTATGCTGAGCGACGCTATTTACTGGCAGTATATGGACGTCGAAGAGAGTCGCAAGCGCATTGAAGAAGAGAACAGGATTACCGCTAAACCGCAGGAAGAGTCGCAGACTCCAAAGGATAACTCTGCACCGGAAATATCAGATGAGCAGAACACTGAGTTAAATACCATGATAGCTGAAGGCATGGAATGTATCCGTAAACTAAGGGAATTGAATGATAAGATTCCCGGCGAGGTCATTTCCGCAAAGCTTTTCCGCTTGGAAAGCCTTCTTAAAGAAATATTTAACAGCATCAGGGAGCATCCTGAACAGATGCACCGTATGCATAAACTGATGAATTATTATCTGCCTACTACTCTCAAGCTGGTAGAGGCATATGAAGAATTTGACCGCGTGAGCGCCCCCGGAGATGAAATCACGGCTGCGAAAGCGGAAATAGAAAATACTCTGGACACAATCAACCATGCATTCACGGAACTTTTGAACAACCTGTTCCAAGACTCTGTATTCGATGCAACAACAGATGCGCAGGTATTGAAAACCATGCTTGCCAGAGAAGGCTTGATGAATGAGATGGAATTTGCAACAATAAAAGACAACTGAACGGAGGAAAACAAATGAGCACTAATTTAGATGAAATGTTAAAGGAGGCCCCCTCTCTGACTCTCGAACCTTTTACAGAGCCGTCAGCGGCGGTTGCAGATGTGGTAGCCACAGCCAACGAAGTACAGGTATTAGAAGGCGCCGCACAGGCATTGAAAGAAGTATCTAATGATGTCCCGGAGGCGGTGTTGACGCCGGAAGAGCAGAAAATGGTAGATGATTTTGCCTCCAAAATTGACATTACCAATACACAAATGGTCATGCAGTATGGAGTTGGCAGCCAGAAAAAAATTGCCGATTTCTCCGAAAGCGCCTTAAACAATGTCCGAACCAAAGATATGGGCGAAATCGGGCAGATGCTGACCGGCGTAGTCGCAGAACTAAAGGGTTTTGACGAGGAAGAAAAGAAAGGATTATTCGGTCTTTTTAAAAAGAGCAGCCATCAACTGGCAAACCTCAAAGCGAAATACGACAAAGCAGAAGTCAATGTCAACAAAATCTGTAAGGTAATGGAAGACCATCAGGTAACGCTGCTTAAAGACGCCGCTATGCTGGACAAGATGTACGAACTGAACCTGAATTATTTCAAAGAATTGTCCATGTATATTGTAGCCGGAAAGCAAAAGCTTAAACAGGCAAGAACCGAAGAACTGCCGAAGCTTCTGGCTAAAGCAGAGCAAAGCGGACTTCCCGAAGATACGCAGGCTGCCAATGATTATGCCGCAATGTGCGAGCGTTTTGAGAAGAAGATTTACGATTTGGAGCTTACGAGAACCATCTCCATGCAGATGGCTCCGCAGATTCGCCTTATCCAGAGCAACGACACTGCAATGTCCGAGAAAATACAGTCAACGCTTGTCAACACGATACCGTTGTGGAAGAGCCAGATGGTAATCGCCATAGGTCTGAATCATTCCAGTGAGGCTGCAAAAGCGCAGAAAGAAATAACCGACATGACGAATGAACTGCTTAAGAAAAATGCTGAGAATCTTAAGAGCGCAACCATCGCAACCGCCAAAGAAAGCGAGCGTGGTATTGTGGACATTGAAACCCTGACCGCTACGAACCAGACTCTAATCAGTACTTTGGACGAGGTTCTGAAAATTCAGGAAGAAGGCCGCACCAAGAGGCGTAACGCAGAACAGGAACTTGGAAGAATTGAAGATGAAATGCGCCAGAAGCTGCTTGCAGTAAGCAATGCTTCAAGACAAGCTTAACGGCATCCTGATTATTAATTACAACTAACGGCAAGCCATATTTTTTATGGTTTGCCGTTTTTATCAATAGACCTATACATTGATCCATTGTATCAATCCAGATATTTTTCCATCAAATAGAAACAACCCTTCCGCCACTCTGCTTCTCCAACTTTTTGATAGCCGCATCCAAGATATAATTTATTAGCAAATGGATTTTTTGAATAAACGTCTAACCTGACTGCCTGCTTTCCTTCTGACAAAGTCTGCTTTTCGATGTAATCCATTGTTTGTTTCGCAATACCCTTATTTTGAAACTTTGGGTGTACACACAATCTATGTACTACATTGAATGATTTCTCCGGCGCCTTCCACTTACCGTTTTCATATTCGGCATCATAAGTCTGATTTATAGTAAATACCACTGCAATCTGATTCCCAATACAACCAACTGCTAATTGGCTGTTTCGTATATCATCCATAAAATCATCTTTTGTCGGATATAATTCATCCCATTGTTCAATTCCGTTTTCTTTCATATGGGCAACGGCTTTTGTGATAAGCACCTCAACAGCTTGTATATCATCTGCCATTGCCTGTCTATACCTTATTTCCATGGTTATAATCCTTATGCTGCGATTCATTCTGCATGTGTCGCATATTTTTTATAATTCTAATATCTGCATTTATTTTTGTCAACAAGCCTCATGGTACAGCCGCTCTACACGTCAATATATGCTCCGGCCTGCACGCGCCACATCTGCGCATACTTTCCGTTCATTTTCAACAGCCCCTCATGCGTTCCCTGCTCGGCAATCCGTCCTTTCTCCAACATAATAATATAATCCGCAAGGCGGGTAGTGGACAGTCTGTGAGAAATAAAAATCACCGTTTTATCCTTTGTGGCTTTCAACATGGCATGATTAAGCTGATATTCCGCAATAGGGTCAAGCGCGCTTGAAGGCTCATCCAGAATCATCAGTCCTGCTTTCTGATAAAACACTCTGGCTATGGCAAGTTTCTGGCTCTCGCCGCCGGACAGATTCACGCCCTTCTCCATGATTTCAGTAGTAAGCTGGGTGTCCAGACCGTCTTTCATCTTCTGGATTTTGTCCAAAAGACCGCTTTCCGAAAGCGACTGGCGAATCGGTTCCTCCTCACAGTTATCCGCAATATTCATCAATACATTTTCCCGCACATTTCCCGCAAAAATCTTGAAATCCTGAAAAACAGTACCGATAGATTCCCTGTATTTCTCTACTTGATAATCCCTGATGTCCGTTCCGTCCGCAAGAATCCTTCCATCGTTCACATCATACAGCCGCATCAGAAGTTTTACCAACGTAGTCTTTCCGGCTCCATTATAGCCAACCAGCGCAATCTTCTGCCCCGGTTCGATATGCAGGGAAATGTCCTTCAGAATCTCTCCATCCTCTTTGCGATATGCAAAAGAAACTCCCTGCAGCTCTATATCCTTTGCTCCCTCAGCCGGAAGCAGGTCTTTTTCCGATACAATCTTCGGCTCAAATCCAAGAAAATCCCGCATTTTCTGTACATAAAGGCTCGTCTCACAGGCATAGGGATATACATCTGTGAAAATACTCATGCCGCGCTTCAGCCGTCCGAAAGAATTATACAGAATCGCTACGCTGCTGAAAGACAGAGCCTTCCGAATAGTCGCCTGGAACACCAGATAGGAGATGTAAAGTACATCCGCAAAAAAGCTGTTGCTCACATACATTCTCATAAAGCTTAAGAAAAACCTGCGGTTCGCATTTCTCTTTTCTACCTGATAGACTTCCTCGTTTGCCTCCTTAAACCGGTCGAACAATACACCTGAGACCTCCGGATTAAGCCTGAGCTCCTTTGCATAATCACTCAGGTAAAACACTCTTTTCACATACTCCCGCTTTCTCTCATGGGGATTTCGCTCAATTCTTATCTTAAATGTCAGCTTATTAAACATCTGATTAAAAACAAACGCCATCGCAAATGACACTGCTGCAAACAGAATAGACGCCTTATCCTTTACAAAGAAATAAATTCCCGTAGAAATAAATACCGCTATTCCGGACGTTGTGTTCTGTAAAAATGTGATACACCTGTCAATTTGTTTGTCCACCTCGCCAAGCACCAGAACCAGCTGATTATAGTATTCCGGATTATCGTAGCGCTCCAAATCCAATTCCTTCGCCTTTTCATAGAACAGAAGCTTTATTTTCTCCCTTATCTTCGGACGTTCCTTCTCCATTATATAATCCCATACGAACGCCGAGTATGCCATTTCCAGCGTAATGATACCGGCCAGAATCAGAAGGAACATTGCCACCTTACGAAAAGGATAATGAAATTCCGCCGCCTCCAGCACATAACCAATTCCATAGGTATGCTCAAAGAAGACGGACACCTGATTTCGTACGGATTCCAGAACCGCAAAAATAACATATCCGGGCGAGGCTGCCATACATAGCTTTATTAAAAACAGGTTGTTTTCCCAGACCAGGGCAGCGCTCTGCTTTACTTTTTCTTTATCCTCTTTCACGCTTCCACCTCCTCGCCCTCATCCAGCGCCAGATAATTCATGGCCTGCTTCTTATACATCTGCGCATAACTTCCGTCAAGCTCCATCAACTGCCTATGGGAGCCTTCTTCAATCAACCTGCCGCCTTCTAACATGAAAACCTTGTCACAACTCTTTACAGAAGACAGTCTATGGGAGATAAAGAGCATAGTGTGATCCCTGCCCTCTTTCATAATATTCCTAAACAACTCATATTCCGCAATGGGGTCAAGAGCGCTTGATGGTTCGTCAAAGATTTTAACCGGAGAGTCCTTCGCAAAAGTTCTTGCAACTGCCAGCTTTTGGCTCTCTCCCCCTGACAATACCGCCCCATCCTCTTCAAACTCCTTCGTCATCATGGTATGGATTCCCTTAGGAAGACTTTGCACTTTTTCGTAGACGCCCGCTCGCTTTAAGGAGTCCTCCACCAGTTCGTCTTCCTTCTCATAATGCCTTCCCATCAGAACATTTTCCTTAATGGTCATCCCCATAATGGCAAAATCCTGAAAGGTAGTGGCAAACATCTCTCTAT
>CAMWWS010000071.1 GCA_947178085.1 uncultured Lachnospiraceae bacterium
GCGGTATGATGATGCTTGTTGTTTTTACCGCTTTTCTCGGAATGGAACTGAAAACAGCTGTCGGAACAAGCACTTTTATTATGACTTTTACGGCACTTATTGCATCAGTCAGCCATATCATCATCCACCCGGCAATCATTCTGGAACGCTGGGACGTTTTGCTGATATGCATTGTTGTTGCGACTGTGGCTTCTCTTGTTTCTGCCCAGTTTGCCAATCGGGTGAAAAACCGTACGGTAGGACTTGTGACAGGAGCAGTGCTTACTGTGCTGGGTGCAGCTATGTTGATATTGAATTATTGGCCAATATTATCGAAAATCGCTATTATCGCCGCAATACTGCGGTGTTTTGTAAAATTTATCATGTATATAGTCCCCTGCGTAGTAATCCTTTTAGTAATCAGATTCTTTACTAAAGTTCCGCAGTTTGTGTTCAGAAAACTTTTGCATCTGGTAGCTTTCGGCTGTACCACATTTATGATCATCATTGCTGAAAGCTGGCAGGCAGCCGCTTTAACGTCCTGCCTGATTGCCGTGCTTATTTATCCGCTGCTTGCTATGTTTGAAAAGGAGAACTGGTATAACAGCTTATTTGTGCAGAAGAATCCCGGAGAAATTAAAAAGAGCCTGTTGATGCTGTTCTTTATGTTCGCTGCCGCTACTGTTTTGGGCTGGGGAATCTTTGGCAAACCATATGATACGGCCACAGCCATTCTCATGTGGGGAACAGGAGATGCCGCAGCCGCCCTTGTTGGCATTCCGTTTGGAAAACACAAAGTACGGTTGAAATTTACCGATGGGAAAAAGTCATGGGAAGGGACTGCAGCAATGTTTCTGGTTTCTCTGATATGCGGTCTTTCGGTCTTTATTTTGTACTGTCATTTCCCATTTTGGAAATCTCTGCTTCCGATTTTTGCCGGAGCAATCGTCGGAGCCGCAACGGAAACTTGTTCTCCCAGCGAATATGATACTGTGACAGTGCCTGTTGCTATTCTTGCTGTGCTGCTTTTGTTTTCAGCCTGAAAAACAAGCACGGCAGCGACGATTCAGATAAATCTTGTTTACATTATGCATTCACAATCGGAACTTTTTTATATCCTCTGTTCTTCTTGATTCGTTTTACCTGATCCTTGGTAATATCGGATTCTACGCGAATCTCTTCTCCCGTCATCAAATCCTTTATCCAGAATTCATAGCTATTGTCGGTAGCTAAAAGTCCTGTGGGTTTTTTCGCCAAAACATGCTTAGCATAAGCTTCAAAATCCTGACGGTATCCGTCGTCAGCGACTGCCATTTCAGCCTTTGCTTCCTTATTCTTTAACTCTACGCCCATTCCGCATACCGGACACATCTTGAAGTATGTTTTCTTATAAGGAAAAAGCGGTATGTATTCTAAATGCGCCCAACGAGTGATCCTGACATATCCTTTTTTGTATACTCTGTGACAGACCGGGCATTCCTCTCTTGGTCCGAAATAGCCTGCAAGTTTGGTAAAAACGTGTGTTCCGTAAACAATTACTGCCATAAATTGTCCTCTCTTCTTTTGATATTTTTAATTCGCATTCAATATATCATATACAGCATTTTTCTGTCAAACGGAATATATTGAAATATTCTTCCAAGTAGAATAAAATTATAGGTAAGAGGATTTATACGAACACACAAATATACATAGAAGGAGGATTCATATGCAGCATTCCAATCCATTATTAGTAGGCGGCGACACTACGAACAAATTTATAACCATAGGTGAAATCATGCTTCGCCTGACGCCTCCCAATTATGAAAAAATCAGAATGGCGTCAAGTTTTGAGGCGAGCTATGGCGGCAGTGAGGCCAACATTGCCCTGGCTCTGGCAAATCTTGGCGTTGACAGCACGTTTTTCAGCGTAGTTCCGAATAACAGTCTGGGAAAAAGCGCAGTGCGTATGCTTCGCAGCAATGACGTGCACTGTACGCCGGTAATCTTAAGCACTCCCGAGCAGACTCCCACACATCGTCTCGGAAGTTATTACTTGGAAACCGGATACGGAATCAGAGCCAGCAAGGTCATCTATGACAGAAAAAACAGCGCTATAGCGGAATTCGATTACAGTACGGTGGATTTAGACAAACTTCTGGATGGGTTTACGTGGCTTCACTTAAGCGGTATTACACCGGCGCTATCAGCGAACTGCCGTCAGTTGATACTCGACTGTCTGAAGGTTGCCAAGGAAAAAGGCATTACCGTAAGTTTCGACGGTAATTTCAGAAGTAAACTCTGGACATGGGAAGAAGCAAGGGATTTCTGCACTGAATGCCTGCCGTATGTAGATATACTGCTTGGAATCGAGCCATATCATCTCTGGAAGGACGAAAATGACCACAGCAAAGGAGACGTCAAAGACGGTATACCTCTACAGCCAAGCTATGAGCAGGAAGACGAGATTTTCCAGGCATTTATAGCAAGGTATCCGAATATAAAATGTATAGCCCGCCACGTCCGTTATGCCCACAGCGGAAGCGAAAACAGCCTCAAGGCCTTTTTGTGGTATGAGAATCATACATTCGAAAGCAAGCTGTTTACTTTCAATATCTTAGACCGTGTAGGCGGCGGAGACGCCTTCGCAAGCGGACTTATCTATGCCATCATGCATGGCTATAAGCCGATGGATATCGTCAATTTTGCAGTTGCCAGCAGCGCTATCAAACATACGATTCGCGGAGACGCAAACATAACCGACGATGTAGAGAGTATTCGTAATCTGATGAATATGAACTATGATATCAAAAGATAGTTCAACAGGTATAAAAGAGAAGTTTACGGTAAAATAATATGTTCCGGACTCGGTGCAAAATCCGGGTCCGGACTACAAACGGCAATCTTATATTCTGCCTGCTCGTTAAAAATTAGCGGTAAAGCATATTCTTTTATATGGTATACTTTATCATCTACTGTCTGGCGCAATTTTATATTTCCGTTTTCTTCTATAACTACAGCAAAATCTTTTAATGAAAGCGACATTCCAAAACCTGTCACCTTGAGAAAGCTCTCTTTCATGGTCCAGATTTGAAACATTCTTTCGTCTCTTTCTTTTGAGTCCACCGCATTTTTTATCCATGCAAGCTCTTCTGCTGCAAAAAAGCGTTCTGCAACATTATCTTTACCACTGCGCACCCATTCTATATCATTGCCGAGCTCCTCAATCCCAATGCTGCATATGGCGTAATCTTTGGAATGCGAAAGCGAAAAATGAATCTCAGGGTAATAGCGCAAAAAGGGCTTACCATGACTTCCAAATTCATACTCCATAGCCCTCTCTTTCAGTCCATAACCGTCAAGCGCTTTATCTAACGCAATCGCGGCGCCCAGACTGCGCCTTTTATCATTATCATTCTTAAGTACAGCAATCTTTTGTCTACGATAAGGCGAGGTCAGTTCAAGCATATTCCGAAAAAGAGCTTCATCTTCCAATTGTCTGATATTTATAATGTAGGTTCTTATCATATTTCTTTTTAACACCCATACTATTTTGCAGTTTTAACCTTGAATCTCTTAATCTTCCAGCATGAAACAATCCTCGCATACGCTGTACGGATAATTCCATGACAGAGGTTTCCCGCATATTCTGCATTTTTTCTCAAACTGCTTCTTATCCTCTTTCAAAAGCAGACCAATGGCACGCTGCGCCGCTTCGCGATTGGCATCCAACGCCTCCCTGTCCACAAACCAGCCCATTCTTCCGGCAAACTGGCTGTATAAGTCCAGCTTTTTATAATATGTCTCCAATTCTTCCAACGCCGCATCGCCCGGATAAAGCGGACATTCCTGTTCTTCATCGGGTTTTTCGCAGTATCTGAGCCATAATCTCACTACTTCCTTATCCCCGGCGTCAAAAGGACAGGTAATCAAAGAAAGCAGGAGCTTCTTATCTTTCATGCATTCCTGCGCTTTCTTGTAATTCTTAAGCCAGCGGTACTTATTTATGCTTTCAGCCATGGATATCTTATCATACAGCTGCGTACCGCCCGCATTTTCCCAGACTCCGATAATCTCGTCCAGTTCCATATTAATATCCAGAAGAACCTCCGGAAATCCGATTCTTGCCTTTTTCAGAGGATAAAACGGTTCCTTCAGCTTCTTATCGACATATCCCATATCTATCGTGGACTGCACGTATCCGGTATCATAATAACCGTAACGTCCTGCCCTTCCCGCGATTTGCCTTATCTCTTCTGCGTTGATGCGGCGTTTGGCAGTGCCGTCGAATTTAACCGTATTCATAAATACGATTCTCCTTATCGGCAGGTTTATACCCATGCCTATAGCATCAGTAGCCACAACAACCTCATTGAGTCCCTCGGCGAAAAGCTGCACCTGTTCCCTTCTGGTCTTGGGCGGCAGATTTCCGTAAATAACGCTTGCCCTTATGCCCTTTGCCTCCAGCGCAGCAGCAATTGCAAGTACATTTTTCTTGGAAAAAGTTATCAGAGCATCTCCTTTTTCCACATCTTTGTTTATATCATATCGTTCCTGAATGAACTCAAGTTCGGTATTCCGTTCATGATAAACAGTGTCATAAGTATCATCGCAGCGCTCAATCATTTTGATAAGAAGTTTCTCCGCAACCGGAGATGCGCAGATATGAATCTCCTGAGCACGAATCCCCAGAATCGCCCTCGTCCAAAAGCCGCCCCTATTTTCATCACTCAACATCTGCGCTTCGTCTATGACAGCAATGTCATATATTTCTTTTAAATCCAGGACTTCAATCGTGGAAGCCTGGCAGAAAGCGCCGCGCGTCAGGATTTTTTCCTCACCTGTAATCATACTGCATGGGATTCCCGCCGCAGTCATCGTATCATAGACCTCCAAAGCCAGAAGACGTAAAGGACCTAAGTAGATTCCCTGATATGCCTGTTTCAGCCGCTGCAAAGCCTGATATGTCTTGCCGCTGTTAGTCGGTCCGATATGCAAAATGAAATGCCTGCGCATACCGCGCGCCTCCGGATACTGTTTCTCAGGCTCCGCTTCCATCAGTTCTTCGATTCTCTTACCCACCATGAACTGCATATAGTCATCCTTATATATCTCATATAGGGACTTCTCCCGCAGCAGCTCACAGACACTGTCCATTCCGACAATTTCCTGGGCGGAGGCAGAAGGCGCCATCATCTGTAAAAAGGCGATATCAAGCTGTATAAGCCTTCGCATGGCATGCATATATCTTTTATGCAGATGATTATCTCTGTTAGAAACCGTATACCCAATATCGGCAGCCCGCTTATGAAGCTCTCCCATATCATTCAGAATCTGGTGCGCTTCCATCCCCTTTTTCCTTGCAATACGGCGTTCCAATTGCGCAATATTATGCTCGCAGCTTCTTATGTACCTTTTCTTTTTAGAATAAGGTATCTCAAGAAAAGCCTTATGATATACTTTCCAGAGTGCCTCTATTTTTTCGTTCGTTACTTTTTCCATTAAATATTACTCCATTATTCAGTCGGCTTTTGATAAAAACGACCGGATAATTCATCAGTCCTTATTGCATTTATAAAAGCCTCCGGGTCCGCCTCTTTGACCGCATGTATTACCGCCTTGCTCTCTTCTTTAGATACTATTGAATATACAATATCCCTTTCCTGATGCGCATAAGAGCCTTCCCCTTCCAGAATCGTCGAGCCGTGCTTGCTCACGATATTGATTGCATCACATACTTCTTTAGCTTTGTTCGTGACGATAAACAACGTCTGCTTCTGATATTTGGTATAAAGCATGTGCAGCACCTGTGTGGAAACATACTGAAATATAATGGAATACAAAGCTTTATCCCAGCCGAACAGAATACCCGCAAAAGTAAGGATGACGATGTTTATTCCCAGAATGAGATTCCATGAGTCCACGCCCTTTTTCTCAGAAAGGAATATAGCCAGAAAGTCGGTTCCTCCCGTCGTGGCATTTGCCATTAGACATAAGCTGATGCAGAATCCGCTTATCATACCGCCGAAAACGCTTATGAGCAGGGTATCATATGTGATGATAACTCCCGGTATGATATCAGTCAGAATACCGTTTAAGACTATCATCAGGCAGGAATATAGTGTAAATTTCTTACCTATAAAACGAAAACCTATATAAATAGGCAGCATATTAAGCAATAAGTTTACAGCGGTATAAGGAATTGATATCTGTAAAAATTTCTCGAATATTCCCTGTATCAGCAGTGTCAGTCCCATGACTCCGCCCGGATACAGACCGCCTGTCCTGACAAAGGTTTTCGTATTTATAGCCATTACGACCGATGCGAAACAGATTACTATGATTCTCTTACCGTCTTTTTTCAGATCAAAACTCATTTTCTAATCCTCGTATTTTCTATAATTTTAGTCAATTACCAGTCTAAAATCTTATACCCACGTCGGCTTTTGGTCCTTATGAGTAAAGTTTTTCATACGCTCCCTGAATGAAGACAGCCTGCTTTCATAATATTCCTTCTGCTTAGGATTTAGTTTTCCCGCTTCTTCGAGTTTCTTCATTTCAGCTTCAAGCTCTTTTAAATTGAGTTGGGCGGCGTCTTTATAATTATTGGAAACATTCATTTCTATGCGCTGAATGATGGCATCAAGCTGTCTATTGCCGGATGCTGATTTAAAAAAATTGAACATATGATTCTTTAGCCGGACAGTTTGTCCCGACCCTCCTGTGGAAACATTATAGCACTTATTATGGATATTCACAATCTTAAAACATTTAAGTAACGGCAAAGATTTAATGCACATATAAAAAAATAGTATGTCCTTTTTCTACAATAAAGTGTATTATATATGTAATGTTATTTATATTTATGGAGGAAAATACAAAATGTATCAGGACAAGCTGCAAGCAATTCAGGATGAAGTAAATATTGTACTGCGTGGCAAGGAATATATAGTGCGTAAAGTATTGGCAGCTATGATTGGCGGCGGTCACATTTTAATGGAAGATATTCCGGGCGTCGGAAAGACCACTCTCGCCACTACGTTTGCCAAGGCGCTTTCTTTGGACTATAGAAGGGTGCAGTTTACGCCTGACGTGCTCCCAAGCGATATTCTGGGCTTTTCCATGTATAATAACAAAAGCGAAGAATTTGAATTTCATGAGGGGCCTATTTTCTGCAACCTCTTTCTTGCTGATGAGATAAACCGTACTTCGCCCAAAACGCAGTCGGCGCTGCTTGAGGTTATGGAAGAAAGACAGGTGAGTATAGAAGGGGAAACCAGAAAGTTAGAGGAACCCTTTATAGTCATAGCTACGCAGAATCCCACCGGTTCGTCCGGTACTCAGATGCTGCCTGATTCTCAGCTTGACAGGTTTCTTATCTGCTTATCAATGGGCTATCCCGGACATGCTGCGGAGGTTTCAATGCTTAAGGACGAGGTCTGGAAACGTCTTTCTGCTGTTAAACAGGTTATTTCAATAGAAGAATTTAAGCAGCTTCGTGACAGTGCGGAAAAAATATTTGTACATGATACAATTTACGAATACATAGTGTCATTAGTGGAAGCCACCAGGACAAATGAGCTTTTTGCGGCAGGAGCAAGCCCCCGCGCCGGAATTGCGCTGCTTCGTATGTCAAGGGCAATGGCTCTGCTTGAGGGCAGGGATTTCGTGACGGCGCAGGATGTACAGTTTGTGCTTATGGACGTGCTTGGGCACCGCGTGAAGTTAAGCGCAAGAGCACGTGCCGAAGGGAAAAACATGCCGGCATGTATGCAGGCGCTTCTATACAGTGTAAAAAGTCCGCAAAGTTAAGCGAGGTACCGGATGGAAGGAAAAATTAGTTTCAGGCTGCGTCCGATAAGGATAATAAGTTATCTGATTTCTATCGGTTTAGATATTTTTCTTTACTATGTTCTTCACAGTTATTTTCTACTGCTTATTGCCATAGTTATGTCAACCTTGCCATTGATATCTATAATCGGGGTTTTTTATACATGTAAAAATCTTGAGGCAGAGCTTGGAATAGGAAAAAGTACGCTTGAGTACGGCGAAGAGGTTCTTATAGAAATAAGACTGAAAAATCATGCATGGTTTCCGGCGCTTCACAGTCAAATTAAAGTCTTTTTATCCAATACTTTTCTGGAAAACACTATAGAGCGGGTTATGGAAATGCCTGTTAAGCCGCATGGAGAAAGTACGCTCAGTCTGTCGTTTCGGTTTGTAAATCTGGGGTGTTTTACCATAGAAGCCGACACTTTTTCCCTTCAGGATATAACGGGACTTATTATTGTTAAAAAACCAATTAATATTTCAGGAGAGATATATGTGCTGCCGAATTCGGCCACTGATGTACTGCCCGATGTCGCACATTTTATGGCCGGAGCGGCAGAGGTAGAGGAAAGCACTCATAAAGGCAGTGATTTCAGCGAAGTGAGCGATATACGCGAATATGTTCCCGGAGACCGTATCAGGGATATCCATTGGAAGATATCGGCAAGATGCAATGAGCTTATGGTCAAGGAGCGGGTATCAACGGCAGGAAGCGAAATGGTATTGTTCCCTGACCTGATAAAAAACGATGACGCCGCGCAGCATATTCTCATGTGTACCTACAGCCTTGCGCTTTCCTTTATACGCCAAAGACTCCCGGTGTGTATACTATGCTGGAACCAACCGGAGTATTGCTTTGATGAATACAGACTCGATTCGGCTGACGAGCTTGTCCGGGCCTACTCGGAACTATACAGGCAACCGCTTACGAAGCGTATTAACGGAGATTGGATGCGGCTTATCGGCAGTTTTTTCCCGTATTTAAAATCTTATCTTCACATAGGGATAAAGGATAACTCAGTACAAGTCGAGATGCTTGAAAACGGCTAACCGGAGGATGCAACACATGATTAGCAATAAAAAGAATAAAAAGGAAGAGAAAACATCACCTTTTCCGGAAAAAGGAATCATAATAAGCTGCGACGGCGCCTGCAAAGAAGAAAAGCGCATATATACGCTGCTTCTTAAAGGACTGCTCGTATATCTGACTGTGATGGGCTCTATGGGCTGTTTTTTATCTTCACTTGATATAGAGTATTCTTCAAGTACGCTCCATTTGGCGATCTTTTTATGTTCAATATTCTGTTCCATGCTTTATTATAATAAGTATTGGGAAAACGGAGGATATCTTCTCTTACTTCTTTTAGTTTTTTTCTTTGGAAATTTATTCAGCACTTATATAAACAGTGGATTTTACGCTATAGCAAATAATATATCTGAGCGTGCGGCAGTATTTTTTGACACAAGCGCAATGAGAAGCTATGGTGAACAGGTCGGAAACCGTTATGCAGCGGTTACGATATCGATGAGCTTTATCGGATGCGTGTGTTGTATTACTACCAATATCATGGTTTCCAGAAAAATGCGTTTTCCTTTTTTAAGCAGTGTAATAATGCTGATACCTATGTATCTGGAGCTTGAACCCGATATTATCTATGTGATCATGTATGTAAGCGGTCTGATTTCGGTTTACATAATTGGAATTAACGGACATTATGCCCTGACACGGAATAATAATACTTACGAACTTCAGGGTAAATGGAAAAAGGTCGCATATACCTATGCAGCGCATACAAATGCCGTAACTGTGGCGGCAGTATTTATAATAAGTTCGGTTTTAATCGGCGCTTTTTCCTTAATTTTCCCTAAAGAACAGTTAAAGAACGCTCATACCATGAGCGCGATTAAAAAAAGTACGATGGATACTGTAGAGAATATTTCAATTCTCGGTTTGATGGGACTGTTTAATTTTTCTCAAAATACAGGCGGACTTTCAAACGGAAATATGGGTTCTGTCAGCTCTGTCAGACTCGATCTTGAAACGGATTTAGTTGTAGAGTTTACTCCATATAATGATGAACGCATATATTTGAAAACTTTTGAGGGCGGAATTTATCTTCCATACGATAATCAATGGCGTCCTCCGGTTTCTTTGGATATGTATGATCTTCCAATAAGGAATGAAGCAGACGAAACAGCGGCACTTTTTAGGAAACGTTATGAGGACGGTGAGGAATATTCTGCAAAAGGCGTTATGAAAATTACTAATATAGCGGCGGCAATCGGTATATATCTGCCATACTATTCAGAGGATACGGATAAGCAGCTGAATATAAGACAAACAAAAGAGAAAACCAATTATCCAAGACTATATAAAAA